>CAIXQT010000366.1 GCA_903921665.1 uncultured Opitutia bacterium | reverse complement strand
GAGCGTGGTTTCGCCCTTGCTGATGGTGACCGCGCCGTTGGCGAGGCGGGCGATGGAGCCCGTGTTGATCGTGATACCGAGTTCTTCGATGGTCACGGAGTGTTTTTGTTTCATGTGTGTGTTTGCTTGGTGCGTTGTGTCGGGCGGAATTGCCCGACGGGTTTTTGTTGTTGGTGGGTGAAAAGCGGACGTCCCAGCCTAGGCTGGGACGCTCGGTGAACAGAAGCGCCCGGAGGCGCCGTTCACTTGCGAAGGTTGAGCTTGGCCAGGAGCGCGTTGTAGCGGTCCAGGTCAAACGACTTCAGGTACGCGAGGAGCTTGCGACGACGATTCGTCAGCATGATCAGACCGCGACGGGAGTGGAAATCCTTGCGGTGGGTGCGCAGGTGCTCGGTCAGGTGGGTGACGCGGGCGGAGATCAGGGCGACTTGGACTTCCGGAGAACCGGTATCCTTGGCGTCCTGCTGGTGCTTCTTGATGACTTCAGACTTATTGACCGACATGGTGGTGGTTAGTTTTGGGTTGATGATGGCCGACCTGGGAGAAATTCCCGAAAGCCCCGCCGATTGGCCGGACTCTCCGTCTGGAACAGGCTTGCGCCCGCCGACCAGCGTGAGAAGGGCTCCGCCCCTCTCCCTAACGAAGTTGACCCATGGAAATGACTATCCCCCACCCCCTTAGCAAGAAGGAACTACCCCTTGGGAGGAGGCGCCGATCGGGCTATTTGCCCGTTTTCGCTCAGTTCGGCAGGTCCAGCCAATAGACATCCGCATCGTTGCGGCGAATGGACGGGAAGAACCATCCCCTCGGTTCGGGGATGATTTCCGCCAGGTCGAAGACCCGCACGCTCCGGGGCATCTGGCGGAAGTAGAGCGTGAACTGATGCGGCTGTCCGTCGGGAATCGGGTACCAGTGCGGATAGAGGGAGATGTTTTCGAAGCGGATCATCTCGCTGGTGATCGAGGAAGCCTGATCCAGGAGGAACGTGCTCTGCCAGATGCGGACATAAGGGGCGTAATCCGGTGCGCAGCGGATGTGCACGACGATGGGGTCCTCGGACAGGACCTCATCCTGCGCGGCTTCGACCGGAAGGGTGCGGACGATGGGAGCGATGAGCGGGGCGGGCATGGCGTCAGCGTGCCACGGACCGTCCGGCCCGCAAGCGCCAGCCGTGTCATTAGCCCGTTGACTCCCCTGCTCCGCCTTAGCGTCATAGCAGGCATGGAATCAGGCTCTGAAGACCAACCCCGCCTCACCGGCGCCGAACGCGGCAAGCTGCGCAGCCTCGCGCAGACGCTCGATCCGAAGGTGTTCGTCGGCAAGGCCGGCGTGAACGAGGGCATCGCCAATCTGCTCCAGGAAGCCTTCCGTAACGCCGACCTGGTCAAGGTCCGCTTCACCGCCGAACGTGAGGAGATGGACAAGCAGGCCCAGGAACTCGCCCGGCTCACCGAAAGCGAAGTCATCGGCACCGTCGGCCGCACGGCGACGTTCTTCAAGCTCGGCGCGGATATCGAATAAGCCATGGACGCCTCGCTGTTTCAGTCACGGCACGAGGCATTCATCACGCAGGCGGAAACTTCGTTGCGCCGGCTGACGCCGGCCGCGACGGCCCGCCCAGCGCGCCTGCATGGCGCGATGCGCTACTCGCTCGAAGCCGGCGGCAAGCGCCTGCGTCCGGTCCTCTGCCTCGCCACGGCCGCGGCCTTCGACCCGCAGGCTGACGCCTCCCACGCCGCGACGGCACTAGAGTGCATCCACACCTATTCGCTGATCCATGACGACCTGCCGTGCATGGATGACTCCGACCTGCGCCGCGGTCGTCCCTCCTGCCACAAGTCCTTTGACGAGGCCACCGCCCTGCTGGCGGGCGACGCGTTGCAACCTCTGGCCTTCGAACTCCTCGCCACCGGCTACGCCGCCAAGCCCACGCTCGCTACCGCCCTCGTGCGCGAACTCGCCATGGCCGCAGGCTCCCAACTACTCGTCGGCGGACAGACCGAAGACATCGACGGGCAAGAGAATGACGCGGACCGGATTGAGTTCATCCTCCGCGGCAAGACCGCCGCGATGCTCAGCGCCTCGTTCGCGATGGGCGCAATGGTGGGCGGCGCCTCCGCGGCCGACGTCGAACAATTCCGCCGCGCCGGTCGCGCCGCGGGTATCGCCTTCCAGCTGGTCGACGACCTGCTCGACCTCACCGCCGACGCCGCTCAGCTCGGCAAGCCCGTCGGGGCCGACGCTGAGAACGGAAAATCTACTTACACAGCGATGCATGGTGTAAGCGCGACGAAGCAGCGCATCGAGGCATTGACCATTGAGACCGTCGGGCACCTCCGGGCGACCCAGGGCGATACGGCCTTCCTCGTCGAACTGGTGCGCCGGATGGCGGCGCGCCGCACCTGATCAGTCGTCGAGCCGCCGGCCACCGGACGGCAGCTGGTCGGACAGGAAACCATAGTAAGTGCCGATCCACAGGCGCCACGCGAACGCGTGGATGAGCGGAGGCACCACGAAGATCGCGCCCACCGCGAGACGCACCGCCCAATCGCCGCCGATCCAGCCCAGGCGATAAGCGCCGAGCACGAGCGGGAGCACGCCGAACGCGGTGAGTCCGTAATTCCAGACGATGGCGCCAAGGAAGAAGCCCTCCTTACGACGCAGGGTCATCCCGCAGCCTGCGCAGTGCTTGGGCGTATCCCAGAGGCGCGCGAACCGTCCCGTCCGGTCATCCGCGCCGCGGATGGGCGCGCCGCAATCCGGACAACGTCCGCAGGCCGATTGCCAGAAGATGTCCGTACGGAAAGCCATGCGTAAAAACTATCCGACCAAGAAGGGGTAGCAAGCCAAGCAAAAGGCCGGCCACCTTGCGGTAGCCGGCCTTGATGAGCCTAGGTTCGGCGCTGCTTACTCGGCGGCGGTCTCACCCACCTGGAAGCGGGTGAAGCGGACGATCGAGACTTCTTCACCGACCTTGCCCTTGGCGGCGGCGATGAGGGCCTGGATCTTCTGCTCGGGATCGCGGAAGTAAGCCTGTTCGAGGAGGCAGGAGTCGGCGAAGAACTTGTCCACGCGGCCGGAGATGATCTTCTCCATGTTGGAGAGCTGGCCCTTCTTGCGGCCTTCGGCGGCGATGACCTGCTTCTCGCCCACGGCGATACGCTTCTCGAGTTCGGCGATGGCTTCGGCGTCGTTCGCGGCCTTCTGCTCGACGAGCTGGCCCTTGTAGTCCTCGACGATGCGCTTGGCTTCGTCGATGGCCTTGTCGGCTTCGGACTTCGTGAACTCAGCGGCGATCTCGCGTTCCTTGGCGACGACGTCAGGGGAGACGTCTTCGCGGCGGACGAAGCGGGCGTTGTTGGCGACGACCTGCATCGCGAGCTGGCGGGCCAGTTCGGCGACTTCCGGGTTGGCGGCGGCGGCCTGGGTCTTGAGGCCCAGTTCGAGGAGGACGGCGATCTTGGCGCCGGTGTGGACGTACGCGGAGACGCGACCCACGCCGGTGGCTTCGAACTTCAGGACGCGGGAGACCTTGAGGTTCTCGCCGATCTTGAGCACCTGATCGTTCAGGTAATCGTTCACCTTGCGGGACTTGTCGGCGTGGTAAGGCTGCTCGAGGAGACCATCGGCGCCGTTGGCGGCGGCCTGGCCCACGAGCTCCTTGGCGAGCGCGATGAAGTTCTCGTTCTTGGCGACGAAGTCCGTCTCGCAGTTCAGTTCGAGGAGGGTCGCGGCGCGTCCGTCGGCGGAGACGTTGACGGCGAGGATGCCCTCGCTCGCCTTACGGTCGGCCTTCTTGTTGCGGGTGGCGACACCCTTGATGCGGAGGATCTCGACGGCCTTCTCCATGTCGCCGGCGGCCTCGGTCAGGGCCTTCTTGCAATCCATCAGACCCGCGCCGGTACGCTGGCGCAGATCGTTGACCGTCTGGGCGGTGATAGCGGACATGGTCGGATTACTTGGACTTACGAGGAGCCGGGCGCTTGGCCGGAGCGGCGCCTTCGACGGCTTCCGAACCTTCGTTGGCCTTCAGGAGCTCTTCCGAGATCTGCACCTCGGGCTGGACGGACTCGCCGGCGTCCTGGCGGGCGACAGGGGTCACGGTCTTGCGGTCCTGGGTCACGGCCTTGCGGCGGGAGAGACCGGTCTGGACGGCCTGGGTGAGGACTTCGACCACCAGGCGGATCGACTTGGCGGCGTCGTCGTTGCCCGGGACGGGGAACTTGAGGAGGGTCGGGTCGGAGTTCGAGTCGCAGAGGCCGATCACGGGGATGCCGAGACGGACGGCTTCGTTGACGGCGATCTCTTCGAGCTTGGTGTCGACGACGATCATCGCGGACGGGAGCTCGCGGTATTCGAGGAGACCTTCGAAGTTACGCTGCATACGCGACATCTCGCGCTTCACGGCGGCGGCTTCCTTCTTGTGCATCTTGGCGAGGGAACCGTCCTGCTCCATGCGGAGGTAGGTGCGGTACTTGTCGAGGGAGCGCTTGATGGTGGCGAAGTTGGTGAGCGTACCGCCGAGCCAGCGGTTCACGGCGAAGGGCATGCCGGTCGACTTGGCGGCCTGACGCACGACTTCCTGAGCCTGGGGCTTGGTCGCGACGAAGAGCACTTCCTTGCCCTTGGCGGCGGTGTCCTCGATGAAGGCGGCGGCGGCGGCGAGGCACGCGTGCGTCTTCTCAAGGTCGATGATCGAAACACCGTTGCGGTGATCGAAGATGTACGGACGGCTACGGGGATTCCAGCGACGGGTCTGGTGTCCGAAGTGGACGCCGGCATCGAGGAGGTCTTTGACTGTGATGTTCATGGTATGTTTGGCTCCGTATCCCTTTTCCTGCCGAAGGAGGGGACATTGGATCAGGTGTGACTGACTGGTTTTGGGTTTTATGTCCGAAGCGATCGGCGGTCGCTTCAAACGGTGGAAAGTGGGTTCAAACACCCCTGCCCGACTGGTGCAAGCGGGAAAATCAGCCCAAAGGGCCACCTTTGGAACTGACAGACACCCCGCCCTCCGCACGTTCGGCTCAACGCGATGTCTTGGGCCTACCGGATACTCTTTCCTTTGCTGCTGATTCCGGCCCTCCCCTACTACGCCTGGCGGATGCTTCGCCGCGGGGGTTATGGCTCTGGATTCACTCAAAGGTTGGGGTTTTTTCAGAAATTAGGGCCTAAATCCCACGGAAAACGTCGATTCTGGATCCAGGCGGTCTCCGTCGGGGAAATCGAGGCGATCGGCCCCCTCCTCCGCCAACTGAAGTCCGAGGGCGCCGCCGAGATCATCCTGACGACCACGACCAGCACCGGCTATCGCCTAGCCCAGGAACGCTATGCCGACGTCGCCCACCATATCGGCATCTTCCCGGCCGACCTCTGGCCTTGCAGCGCCTTGGCCTGGCGGCGCATCCGCCCCGACGTCGTCATCCTCGTCGAAGGCGAACTCTGGCCGGAACACCTCGCCCAAGCCCGCGCCCGCGGCGTGCCCGCCTACCTCATCAACGGTCGCATCTCCGACAGGTCCTTCGCGCGGCATCTGCGCTTCCGCAAGCTTTCCGCGCACGTGCTCGCACACTTCCAGCGGATCGCCGCCAGCAGCGAAGAAGACGTGCGTCGCTTCCGGGAACTGGGCTTCGAAGCGACGCTCACGGGCAACATCAAGTTCGACGTCGCGAGCGACGCGCCGATGTCCGCCGCCGAACGCACGCAACTCCGCGCCGAACTCGGCTTCGGCGCCGACCCCCGCACGGTCGTGCTGCTCGGCTCCTCCACCTGGAAGGGCGAAGAGACCGTGCTGCTGCGCTGCGTCCGCGAACTCCGGGCCGCCGGCCACGACGTCCGTCTCCTGCTCGTCCCGCGCCACTCCGAACGCCGCGCCGAAGTCGCCGCCGAAGCCAGCGCCAGCGGGCTCAGCTGGCACCAGCGCTCGACCGGCGGCGCCGTCGCGCCCGCCGATACGGTCGTCCACCTCGCCGACACCACCGGCGAACTCCGCCGCCTCACCCGCGCGGCCGACCTCGCTTTCTGCGGCAAGAGCCTGGCTCCGCATGAAGGCGGCCAGACGCCCGTCGAATGCGCGGCCGCCGGCGTCGCCATCATTTACGGCCCGCGCATGTCCAACTTCCGCGACATCTGCCGCGGCCTCGAAAGCGCGCAAGCCGCGCTCAAGACCGCCGATGCCCGCGAACTTACCGTGCTGCTCGCACGCCTCGTCCAAGACGGCGCCGGCCGCGCGGAGATGGGACGGCGCGGCGCTTCCTGGCACCAGGGCAACCGCGGCGCGACCGAACGGACGCTGATGCTGCTGCGCGACGTTCAGTCGAGCCGGTAAGCCTCGCGGAGCCGGCGGGCTTCTTCCCGTAGTTCGCCGCCGAGGATGATCTCACGCGCACGCTGGGCGCCCGCCGTCGGGTCCGCCGCCTTGCCTGCGACCCACAACGACGCCCCGGCGCTGAGGCACAAGGTGTCCATGAGACCGTCGGAAACTCCGCCGACGAGCAAGTCGCTGAACATCGCGATGTTTTCTTCAGGCGTACCGCCGCGCAGGTCCGCGACCGTACAGGTCTTGAAACCGAAATCACCGGGCAGCCAGACGGCGTCGACGGAAGCGAGTTCGCCG
>CAIXQT010000365.1 GCA_903921665.1 uncultured Opitutia bacterium | reverse complement strand
GGTTCGGGGAGGTCGGTCTTGGGCTGAGGCACGCCGAGCCACTGCTCGTCCTTGCTCAGGCGGACTTCGATCTCGCGGATGCCTTGGAAATATTCCTCGAGTTTCTGGGTGTCGTTCTTGGAGAGGTTGCGGCGCAGGTCGCGGGCGTTCTCGACGAAGGTGTCGAGCACGCTGCGTCGCTGGGCGAGCATCGCCTTCTGCTGGGCGATCGGGGTGTTGTCCTTGGCGAAGAGCCGGTGGTAGGCGGCGACCGGGCCGTTCTCGCCGGCGATCGGCTTACCCGAGGCGTTCCAGGCCATCGAGAGGCCCGGGCCGTGGCCCGACGCTTCGCCGTTCTCGGCACCGTTCAATTGCAACGAGGCGAAGCGGGTGGAAAGTCCCAGCTGTTCGGCGGCGACCTGGTCGGCGGAGATGCTGTTATGGAAGGTCTGGCCGGCTTCCGCGAAGCGGTTGGCACCCGACAGCCACATCGTGCTGCCCCAGTGTCCGTCGTTGGAGTATTTGTTCCAAAGGCCTTGGACGACGGAGAAGTCGGCCTTGTGGCGGGCGAGCGGGGTGAGGCCGGCCGGCAGGGTGTAATCCTTGCCGGGCTGCTTCACGTCGGGGAACCAGCTCTCGGTCGTGATGCCCCAGCCGAAGCCGAGGAAGATGAGGCGCTTCGGCGGCGTGGGCGCGGGAGCCGCGGAGGCGAAGCGCTGGAAGCCCAGCGAGGCGAGGACCGGCAAAGCCACGAGGGCGGTGCTGGAACGGAGGAAATGCCTGCGGGTATGCGGGAGGCTCATGGTGGGGTAAGTTTATTTGGTGTGGAACTCGCGGCTCGCGACGAGCGTGTGGATGAACTGGCGGATGGCGTAGTCCTTGTCCGCGCCTTCGCGTACCATCGTGTCGATGAGCGGTTGGTCGCGGAAGCCGACGGGGCGTCCGAGGGCGTATTCGATGAGCGCTTCGCTGTAGCTACGGGCAAAGGCGTCCGGCTTGGCGGCGATGATGTCGCGCAGGCCGAAGTAGTCCTTGAACGCGGGGCCCTTGTAGAGAGAGGCGGCGGATTCGATGGTCCAGGTCTTCAGCGTTTTCTTGTCCGGCTTACCGGCGGCATCGAGCGCCATGATGCTGTCCGTGGTGCGCCATTGGCCGGCGGCGTCGAAGTTCTCGAGGCCGAACCCGATGGGGTCGATCTTGCGGTGACAGTTGGCGCACTGCGGGTCCTCTTGGTGGGCGCGGAGGCGTTCCTTGGTCTCGAGGGCCTTGCCGGCGAGGCGGGTAAGGGCGGGGATGTTGGCGGGGGCGGGCGGCGGCGCGTCGTGGAGGAGTTTGCGCAGGACCCAGGCGCCACGTTCGACCGGACTGGTGCGTTCGCCGTTACCGCCCATGAAGTGGATGGCGGCCATGCCGAGGAGGCCGCCGCGGGGTGAGCCTTCCGGCAGCTTGATCTTCTCGTACTCGTCGCCCTTCACGCCTTCGATGCCGTAGTAGTGGGCGAGGATGCGGTTGATCACCACGTAATCGGACTTGAGCAGGTCGCGTAGGCTGGTGTTGGTGCGCATCGCGTACGCGATGGTCTCATGGACCTCGCCCTTGGCGGCGACCTTGGTGCCGGTGTCGAAGCGCGGGTAGAGGGCGCGGTTCACTTCGAAGAAATCGAAGCGGTCCATGCCGAGCCATTGGTTGGTGAAGGGTTGGAGGAAGCCTTTCGAACGAGGATCGGCGAGCAGACGTTCGGTCTGGGCCGCGAGGACGTCCGGCTTCGAGAGTTCACCCTTTTGGGCGAGTTCGCGCAGGGTGGCGTCCGGCGGAGCGGACCAGAGGAAGTAGGAGAGACGGACGGCGAGCTCCTGGTCGCTGAGGGCGCGTTTCTGGTTATCGGGAGCCGGCTCGGCGAGGTAGATGAACATCGGCGACGATAGGACGAGCGCGAGCGTCTCCTTCAGTGCGGCCGTCGGCTTGTCACCGGCCTTGCGGCGGACGTCATAGAAGGCCAGCAGGCGGTCGAGGTAGGTCGCCGGCGGCTTGGTGCCACGGAAGGCCTCGGTGGCGAAGCGTTCCAGTGCGGCGCGGAGTTCCGGCGTGGTCGGCGCGGGAGCCTTGTCGTCGAGCGGGAGGTTGAGCGCGACGAAGCCGGGAGGTTTCGGCTTCGCGGAGTTGGGGACGCGTTCGATCTCGACCCAGTCGACCCAGAGCGCCAGCTCGGGTCCGACGCCGTTGCGCTTCAAGGCCTCGCTGCGCTTGCGGCCGCCTTCGTCGTTATCATCCCAGCTGCCTTTC
>CAIXQT010000364.1 GCA_903921665.1 uncultured Opitutia bacterium | reverse complement strand
TTTCCTGCGTCCCGGCGGTGAAGAAGGTCCGCATGACCAACAGCGGCACCGAAGCCACCATGTCCGCCATCCGCCTCGCCCGCGGCTACACGGGCCGGAATAAGATCATCAAGTTCTCGGGCTGCTACCACGGCCACGTCGATTCGCTCCTTGTAAAGGCCGGCTCCGGCGCGCTTACCCAGGGCAATCCCGATTCCGCCGGCGTCACGCCCGGCACCGCCGCTGACACGCTGGTCGCGGAATATAACAACCTCCCGGCGCTCTCCGCTTTGTTCGATGCCAACGCCGGCCAGATCGCCGGCCTGATCGTCGAGCCGTTCCCAGCCAACGTCGGCCTCATCTTGCCGGACGCCGGCTTCCTCGCCGGTCTCCGCGAGCTCTGCACGAAGCACGGCACGGTCCTCATCTTCGACGAAGTGATGACGGGCTTCCGTCTCTCCCTCGCGGGCACGCAGGGCCTGCATGACGTCGTCCCTGATCTCGTCTGCATGGGTAAGATCATCGGCGGCGGCCTTCCGGTCGGCGCCTTCGGTGGCAAGGTCGAGATCATGGACAAGCTCGCGCCGCTCGGTCCGGTCTACCAGGCCGGTACGCTTTCGGGTAACCCGCTCGCCATGGCCGCCGGCCTCGCCGCGGTCCGCAAGCTGAAGTCTCAGAACCCGTATGCGCGTCTCGACGTGCTCGGTCGTCGCGTCCGCGACACGCTCCTCGCCGCTGCGCAGGCCAAGGGCATCCCGCTGCAGGTGCCGCAGGTCGGTTCGATGTTCTCGCTCTTCTTCAACGCCGAGAAGGTCCGTAACTACGACCAGGCCATCGCCTCCAACGGCGATCTGTACCGCAAAGTCTTCCGCACCGCCCTCGATAAGGGCGTGTACCTCGCGCCTTCGCCTTATGAGACCGCCTTCCTGTCGACCGCCCACGAGGGCAAAGACATCGACAAGGCCTGCGAAGTCCTCGACGCCGCCGTGCGCGCCCTCTGATCATGCCTAAACTCGCTTTCATCGGTTCCGGACGCATGGCAGGAGCCATGGTGCAGGGCCTGCTCCGTTCCGGTGCCTGCGCCCCCGCTGACATCACCGTCATCGGCGGAAACGACTCCACCGCCGTCGACCTCTCCAAGGCCACCGGCGTCCGTGTCGCCGCGACCCCGGCCGAACTCCTCGCCGGCGCCGATGCGGTCGTGCTTGCCTGCAAGCCGCAGCAGTTCACCGACCTTGATAAGTCTTACGCCTCACTCGCCCAGGGTAAGCTCGTGCTCTCCATTCTCGCGGGTACGCGTCTCGCGACCATCGGAGCGTTCTTTTCGTCTGCCCGCAATGTCGCTCGCGCCATGCCGAATACGCCAGGAGCGGTCGGTCAGGGCATCAGCGCGCGTTGTTCCGCGACCCCGCTCGCCGCCGCCGACGCCCAGATCGTCGACTCGATCCTGTCCGGTCTCGGCCCGGTGATCGAACTCCCTGAGTCCATGTTCGATGCCGTCACCGCCGTCTCCGGCAGCGGCCCTGGTTTCTTCTTCGAGTATGTCGCCGCCTACGAAGAGGCCGCCGTCGCCTTGGGCTTCACGCCTGAGCAGGCCAAGCTCCTCGTCCGCCAGACCTTCAGCGGTTCGCTCGCGCTCCTCGCCGCTACCGGCGAGACGCCGGTGAACCTGCGCAT
>CAIXQT010000363.1 GCA_903921665.1 uncultured Opitutia bacterium | reverse complement strand
TGAGATCGAGGCTGACGCGGCGGATCCAGGTATGCCGGTCGGCGTCGCCGGCGGGCTTAAGTCCTTTAGCTTCGAGTTTCGCGAGGAGGAAACGGTCGACCGGATCTTTGGCCCAGGCGGTGTCCTTGACGCCCGGGGCGGCAGGATTAGCCACCGGCTGGAAGGCCCAGAACTTTCGTCCGTCATCGAGATTGATGGTGCGCTTTGGCTTGGCGGCCTTGGCGGTTTCGCCGTTACGAGGGTCTGGTGCGCCGCGCTTCACCCATTCTTCGAGGATGGCGACTTCGTCCGCCGGCAGGCGGCTTTTCGGGGGCATCGCGAAATCCTTGTCGAGATAGCGCACGGCTTTGATGACGAGGCTCTTCGTGAGGTCGCCCGGAATGATCGCGGGTCCGTTGTCGCCGCCGTGTTGCCAGCCGGCGCGCGTGTCGAGCGCGAGGCCGCCTTTGGTCTTCTTCTCCGTCGAATGGCAGTCGTAGCACCGCTTGATCAACACCGGGCGCACCTTCGACTCGAAGAATAAGTCATCGTCGCCGGCGGCCAGGAGGGCCAGCGGCGCGAGGAGGAGGGTGGTGATGGAGCGAAGGCGGGACATTTCTCTAGTCTGCCCAGCTGATATTAAAGAGGACGTGGTCCATCATCGCTTGGGCGGCTTCGGCAGGCGTGCCGGAGGAAAGCACTTGGAGCAGCTTGCGGTGGCCGAGGACGGTTTCCGTCTCCGGACGATAGTCGTCCGCGGATCGTCGTTTGAAGATTTCGACCAGGTAGGCTTCGTATTGCCAGCGGAGGGGCTCCCATAGTTGCAGGAGACGCAGGTTGCCGCTGCAGGTTACGACATAATGGTGAAGGTCCATGTCCAGTCGCGAGAGCTCGGCGAACGAACCTGCCTTCGTTTGTTGTTCAATGTTCTTGGCGACAAAATCGGTGTCGGCGGTCGTCCAGTTCCAGTTGGCGAGCCTGGCGGCCATGCTTTCGAGGGCGGCCCGGGCTTCCATGATCTCCCGGAGATCCTTCGCCGCGATGGTGCGCACGCGGGTGCGGCCAGTCTTTTCGAAGGTGACCAGACCTTCGCGCTCCAAGGCGATGAGGGCTTCGCGGACGGGAGCACGGCTCGTATGGAAATGCTCGGCGAGGGTGGGTTCAGCGAGGGCGGAGCCTTGGGGAAAGAGCCCGCTGACGATCTCCTTGCGGAGGCGCAAATGGACGGCAGTTGCGCGGTTGTTCCGCGGGGCGCGCGGGGAGGACTGGGCTTGGGGGGTGGCCATGCGTTTTAAAGTGTCGACACTTCTTAGGCCGACAAGTCCGGAAGGTCGAAGTTCCGAATCTTTTCCCATCCCATGGCTGACTGGGTGAAACTCCTCAGACCCGCTCTAGCTTGATGGGGGTGGTCTTGCCCGAGGCGAACTGGGCGACGATCAGGCTGCCGTCCGGATTGGCCAGGACGTCGTGCGGGTGCAGGAAGACATCGGCGGTGTGCTTCATCGGCTGGAGCTTGCCGGCGGTGTCGTAAACGGGGGCTGAGCCGGCGATGTTCGAGACCACGCGGAGATTGGCATCGAGGACCGAGAGGAAGCCGCGGCTATTGCGGTCTTTGGGCCAGTTGTCGGCGAGATGGGCCACGATGTAGTGCTGGCCCATGCGGCGGATTTGACGCGGGTTACCGCCGGGTAGGTCGGTCTGTGCGAGCTTCTGGCCATCGAGGTCGAGGCGGAGCAGATACTGCTGGTCGCTCATCGCGATGAGCATCGTCTCGGACTTGTCGGCCGCGGTATCGATCATGCCGCCGTGCGGGCCCCAGTGGACGATGCCGCCTTCCGGGCCGCCGAGTAGCCGCTTGAACGAGCCATCCGCGGCGTAGTGCAAGATGTAGTCCTTGCCGTAGCCATCGAGGACGTAGAACTCGCCATCGGCGCGATGCAGCGTCCAAGAGGGACGGTAGTCGGCCTCCTTGGCGTATTTGCCGGTATTCGCAGGCAGGCGCCATTCGCCGAGCTGTTGGCCGAAGGTCGCGAATTTGAATACCGAATGACTGTTGAGATCGGTGATGAAGAGGGCTTCCGATTTCGGCGTGCGGACGAGCGAGAGTCCGTGAGCGCCAGGAAACTTCGGGCCGGTCCACTTGTGCGCCAGCTTACCGGCGTCGTCGTAGAAGATGACGTTGTTGGCGACGTGATTGGTCAGGAGCACGATATGTCCGTCGGCCGTGCGGGCGAGCCCGTGGCAATCGTTGACCGGCGTCTTTTCGTCGAGCACGCCCCAGCCGGGGACGACGCGATACTTGAAGTCGCCTTGGCCGAGGACTTCGGGCGACGAAGCCTGCGCGAACGACCGTCCGACCGCGCCGTACCAAGCCCCGGCGAGGAGGGCGTTCTTCAGAAGGGAGCGTCGGGTGATCGTCATGGCCTTACGGCTTCAGGACGCGCAGGCGGTGGTTTTCGGAGTCGCCGACGAAGACGGCGCCATCCGCATCGACCCAGATGCCGTGGGGGCGGGCGAGGCCGCACTTGAGCGGGTCGCCGTCGGGGCCGTCATGCTTGGCGCCGGTACCGATCTTGAGCTCCAGGTTGCCCGTCTTGGCGTCGACCATGCGGATGGAGTGGGATTCGGTGTCGACCAGCCACGCGTTGCCTTGGGCGTCAATCGCGACGCCTTTCGGTCCGCTAAGGGTGGCGAGCTTGGCGGGGCCGCCGTTGCCGGTGAAGCCCTTCTTGCCCGTGCCCGCGATGTGCGTGATCTTGTCGGCTTTGAGGTCGAGTTTGAAGACCTGGTTACCCTCGCGGGTGCAGACCCAGAGGTTGCCGGCGGCGTCGAAGTCGATGGAGCGCGGGCCCTTGAGCGGCGTGCCCTTGACCGGCGCGCCGTCGGGGGTCTCGCCCGCCTTGCCTGTGCCGGCGATGGTCGTGATCTGTTTGGTCTTCATGTCGACCTTGCGGATGACGTTGTTGCCGATGTCGCAGATGAAGAGGTCGCCGTTCGCGTCGAACTGGATGCTGTGCGGATTCTTCAGCTGGGCCTGGTCGGCCGGACCGCCGTCGCCGGCGTAGCCTGGCTTACCCGTGCCGACGACCGTCGTGATGATGCCCGTCTTGGTATCGATCTTGCGGACGGCGTGGTTCTGCATGTCCACGATGAAGAGATTTCCGCGCTTGGGGCCGAAGCGGAGTTCGTGGGGAAGGTTGAAAGTAGCCGCGGTGGCCGGACCGCCGTCGCCGGTGTACCCGACCTTGCCGTTACCGGCGATGAGCGTGATTTTGCCATCTTTGTCGACGCGGCGGATACGCTGGCCGGTGTATTCGCAATACCAGATGGCGCCGTCCGGACCGCGGACCACGCCGAACGGATTATCCATCTTCGCCGCGGTGGCCGGACCGCCGTCGCCTGAGTAGCCTTTCTCACCGTTGCCGGCGAAGGTCGAGACGGAGGCGGCGGAAAGAGAAGCCGCGGCCAGCAGGGGAAGAAGGCGGAGGAGCATGGTAAGAAAGATGACAGATGGCAGATGACGGAGGACAGATGAAAGATGGGGGATGGGCGGAAAGAGGAAAGATGAATGATGGGGGTAGGTACAGGGAGGACCCGAGGACAGGAGGGCTGGAGGCTGAATAAACATTCTCGGGTGGCGGGTGGCAGCCCGGGGTGCAGGTGGCGGGTAAGGGCATAAGGTAGGGACTTGATTGCCATCACGTCCGTGGGCGGACGGATGTCGAAAGGATCGGTGACCTTGCCCGGCTCGACGTGCGCACCGATGCGAACGGCGGTCATGGCAATGACCGCCCTACCCAAGGCCCCCAGCATGCATCCCGGTTTCCGGTCTCCCTTTTAGTTATGTCCCCCGACTAGGCCGTATCTGCTTCGCGGCGGTTCACCATGCCAGCAGATCCCCTCGCTTTTACGCGACAATGTCTTTTACGACGCTGCCATGCACATCCGTCAGGCGGAAATCACGGCCGCCGAAACGGTAGGTGAGTTTCTCGTGGTCGATGCCAAGCTGGTGCAGGATGGTGGCCCAGAAATCGTAGACGGTAAGCGGCTTGTCGACGGCGTAGTAGCCGAGCTCATCGGTCGCACCGAAGACGGTGCCGGGTTTGAAGCCGCCGCCGGCGAGCCAGAGGCTGAAGCCATAGGGGTTGTGGTCGCGGCCGTCGCTGCCCTGGGAGAACGGCGTGCGGCCGAACTCGCCGGAGAAGATGACGATGGTGCTCTCGAGGAGTCCGCGCTGCTTGAGGTCCTTGAGGAGCGCCGCAATCGGCTGGTCGACCTGATGGGCCATCATGCCGTGGCCTTTGACGATAGCGCCGTGGTGATCCCAAGGATTGGCCGCGTTGCCGCCTCCAAGGTTGCCCGAGAGGCAGCTCAGTTCGACGAAGCGGACGCCTTTCTCAACGAGACGTCGGGCCAGCAAGGCCTGACGGGCGTAACCGGCGGTGAGCTTGTCGGGCGAATCGATACCATACATCGCCTTGGTCGCTTCGGACTCGCCGCTGAGATCGCAGATCTCCGGGACCGCGGCCTGCATGCGGTAGGCAGTCTCGTAATTACGGATCGCGGCTTCGACCTGCGGTTCGCGGGAGGCTTCGGCGAAGGCCTTGTCGACCTCGTTGATGAAGCCAAGTCGTCGACGCTGGGTCGCGTCGGCTTCGCCGGGCTTGATGTTGGCGAGGGGCAGGGCGCCATCGGCCTTGATGACCGAGGCCTGATGCTGGCCGGGCAGGTAGCCGTTGTTGAAGAGGCCCACGCCGCCGTGCGGGATGCCGGCGTTACCGCTCTGCAGGACCACGAAGCCCGGGAGGTTCTGGTTCTCGCTGCCGAGGCCGTAGTTCATCCAGGCGCCGGCGCTGGGGTGTCCCATGAACGGGAAGCCCGTATGGAAGAAGTAGTTTCCTTGGGCGTGCTCGCTGACCTTGCTCGTCATCGAGCGAACCACCGTGAGGTCGTCGGCGCAGGCGGCGATCTGCGGGAAGAGATTCGTCATCTCGATACCCGACTGTCCGTAGCGTTTGGCTTCCCACGGGCTGCCCATGATGTTGCCGTTATTATTGAAGACCGTGCGCTGGACCGGCACCGGCATCGGTTTGCCGTTCAGCTTGGTGAGGGCGGCCTTGGGGTCGAAGGAATCGACGTGCGAGACGCCGCCGGACATGTAGCAGAAGATGACGTTCTTCGCCTTGGCCTTCAGCGGGCGCTTGCCGGCGGATTCGGCGCCGAAGGCGGGCGAGGAGAGCAATCCGGACAGGGCGATGCCACCGAAGCCCAGGGAGCAGCGGCGGAGCAGTTCGCGACGGGTGAGCGGGTGCATGTTATTTGAGATAAAGGAACTCCTTGAGGTTGAGGACCGACTGGGCGAAGTCTGCCCAGACTATCGCCGGCTGGTCGGCGTGCGTGAGCTTGAGGTCCGCCAGGTAGCGCGCCGCTGCGGCCTGTTCGGTGGGCGTCGCCTTGCGGGCAAGGGCCTGGATGAAGAGGGCGTCGACCTTGTCGGCGTCGGATTGCTTCTGGAGATTGAGTGTCCTAGCCCACTGCTTCGCGGTATCGATGACGAAGGCGCTGTTCAGGAGCGTCAATGACTGCGCCGGCACGTTCGTGGCGTCGCGGCGACCGACGGTCGTGAACGGCTTCGGTCCGTCGAACGTGGTGATCAGCGGGCTGAGGGAGTTTCGGCGGATGTTGAGGTAGACGCTGCGGCGGACCTGCTGGTGAGGCGGTCCCATGGCGTTGTCGCCCGGGCCATACATCCGGTGCTCCATCCGACTCGAGAGGGTGATGAGCGAATCGCGCAGGGCCTCGCCTCCGAGTCGCCGCACGCGGACGTGCGACAGCAGGGTGTTGTCGGCGTCCTTGGCCAAGGCCGAAGCCGAGGGTAGGCTGGAACGCTGGAAGGCGTCCGTCAGGAGGAGTTCCCGGAGCTGAGCCTTTACGGACCACTGCTGGCTGGTGAAGCGTTTCGCCAGATAGTCCAGTAGTTCAGGGTGCGTCGGCTGGTCGCCGAGGCGTCCGAAGTTGTCGACCGTGCCGACAAGCCCGCGGCCGAAGACGTGGTGCCAGAGTCGGTTGGACATCACGCGGGCGGTGAGCGGGTTTTCGGGCGTGGCGATCTTCTCGGCTAGTTCCAGGCGTCCGCTGCCGGTGGTCACGAAGGCCTTGGTGTCAAAGGCTTCGAGGTAGCGTCGCGGTACGATGGCCGCCGGTTGCTTGTATTCGCCGCGCACGAAGAGCGGCATGTCGAACCCTTCGGCCTCGAGGAAGCCGGGAGCGCGGCGTGGTTCAGCCAGTTCGGCTTCCCACTTGCGGTATTCGGTGGTGAGGGCGGCGAGCTTGGGCGACGCGGTGGTAGAAGCGTCGAGCAGGCCATGTCGGATAGCGGCATCGAGCAGCGCGGCTTGGGCCTCGGTAGCTTCGTCACTTCCCCAGGATGTGGCGGCTTTGGTGAGGGCGGAGGTGACATCTTCCACGGTCGGAAGCGTCGGCGCCTGCGCGACGACGGCTTCGCCGGAAGGGCCAGCTTCGCGGGTCGCATGGAAGATGACCTGGCGGACACCGTAGAAGCCTTCTCGTGCTTCGGCTTTCTTGTCCGGATTGGTCGAGTCGTCCGGCAGGGTCAGTTCGAGATAAGCATAGGAACCCTTGCGGTAAGCGGTATCGAGGGTGATCCAGGCCGGCTTGTCCGAGTCAACGGCTGCTTTGGGGAAGCGGGAGCCGCCGGGGGAGAGCGGATAGTTGTCAGGGATGAGTCGCAGCGTCGCGCCCTTACCCATGGCTTGGACGCTAATGAAGTCGGTCGTGACCTTGAACCGTGGCGAGGTCAGGACGGCGCTGTGCTTGGTCGATAGGGTGTGGGAATGCAGGCCGGAGGGCAGGATCTGTGTGAGCGTGGTATCGCCGTTTGGCTCGACGCGGAAATCGCCCGGAGCGAAGCGGCTATCGAGGCCGTTACCATGCCGGCGCCAAGAGGCGGAACTGCTGTCGCTTAGGGTCCAGTCAGGCTTTTTGTTCCGCGGAGCCGCGGCTTGCTTGGGCTTCAGGCCGACACGCAGGAAGGTCGAGGCATGCAGGGGGTAGGTAGGGTCCTCTTCGCTCTTGAAGCTCTCGGCCAGTTTGCCGTCGGCGGACTTCAATGCGACGAGCTTGGTACGAAGTCCGGCAGCCTGGGTGCGGAGGCCGACGAGGCGATCGTCGTTGTTCGCGAGCGGCGCGAGTTCGCCGCGGAGCGTGCCCGCCTTGAACGAGTCGGCGATCTGCGCGGCGGTGAGCGCGAAGCCGTAGAGACGGGCCTCTTCGAGCTCACCCCGGAGGAAGGCGTTGCCGCCCCCGGTATGCCTGCGCCCGAAGAGCAGGCGCGTCTTGCCGGCCATGAAGGTGTGCAGGGCGGCCTTCTCGTTGGCGGGAGCATAGCCGGCGCCGTAGGGCAGTCCGTTGCGGTAGAGTTCGATCTTGCCGTCAGGCTGATAGACTATTGCCAGGTGGATGAGCTCGCCGGGCTTGGCGGTTTCGGCCGGGCCATTCACGTTCTGGGTGCGGATGCTGTTGTTGCTGCCGGCCATCCATTTCGCTTTCTGCCTCTCGCCGAAGACGAGCGCATCGAAGACGCCGCCGCCGATCGACTCCACGGTGACCACGCCGCCACCGCGCTGGTCGAGGGTGGGCAGGGCGACCCAGGCTTCGAGGGTCTTGGCGGTCAGGGTTTCGGAGGTCGCTCCGGTCTCGGCATAGGATTCCTGACCATCGAGGATGAGGCGTCCGTCCTTGATCACGGCAGCGCCGTTGAGCTTGGCGTCGAGCTTGCCGACGAGGTCGCGTCCGTCCTGCTCGAAGGTCCACCAATGGCTCGGCGCCGGCCCGGCACCCTTGTCCGCCTTGAGACGACGGCGGAAATCATCGGCGGAAAGTTCTTTCTCCACCTTCGCCAGCTCGTCTTCGAGGCGGACGCGCTCCTTGGACGTGGCGCGGATGCGCTCGAGGGCGGCAGGCAGGTCCTTGGCTTGGCGGATCCATTGCGCGGAAAGTTCCGAGCGGATCGCTTGCTTGAGTTCCGTGAGACGGTCGCGGTGACGGTCGAGCAGGGCGGGGGAATCCACGGTCACCTGTCCCGGGCGGGCCGAAGCGAAGATGCCATAGAAGGCGGTGAAGTCGGCCTGGCTGATGGCGTCGAACTTATGGTCGTGGCAGCGGGCGCACGAGACGGTGAGTCCGAGGAAGGTCTTCGTGACGACGTCGATCTGGTTGTCCACGTTGCGGACCTGCTCATCGACCGTGTCGACCGGCTGATAGCCATGTTCGACCATGCGGAAGTGGCCGGTGCCGAGGGCTGACTCATTGAGATTATCCGCTTCATTGATGCGCGGTTTGTTCAGCAGGTCCCCGGCGAGCTGTTCGCGGACGAACTGGTCGTAAGGGACGTCGGTATTGAAGGCCCTGATCAGGTAGTCGCGGTAGCGCCAAGCCTGCGGGATGGACGGATCGCCTTCGCTCCCGTGCGTGTCGGCGTAGCGGACAAGGTCCATCCAGTGGCGGGCGAAGTGTTCGCCATAGCGGGGCGAGGCCAGCAGGCGGTCGACGACCTTGGCGAAGGCGTCAGGGGAAGCGTCGGCCTCGAAGGCGGCGATCTCGGCGGGAGAAGGAGGGAGGCCGGTGAGCACGTAGGTCGCGCGCCGGAGCAGGGTGGCTTTGTCGGCCGGAGCGGCGGGGGTTATGCCGGCGGCGGCAATCTTTGCGTTGAGGAAGCGGTCGACCGGGCTGGTGGCCTTGCCGGAGGGAATCGCCGGCGAGGTGATCGGCTGGAAACTCCACCAGTTCTTACGGACCTGCAGGAGATCGGACCATGCGGGAGTGATGGAATCTTCGGGGGCCTTGACGCGCGGGTCCGGGGCGCCGCGGTTCACCCACTCGACGAAGTCAGCGATGATCTTCGCATCGAGCTTCGGGCGCTTCTTCGGCATCTGGAGCGTCTCATGGCTGTAATCCATGGACTGGATCAGGATGCTCTTCTTCGCGTTGCCCGGGACGATGGACGGACCTTCTTCGCCGCCCTTGAGCAGGCCTTCGCGGAAATCGAGACGCAGGTCGCCTTTCTGTTTCTTGGCGTCGTGGCATTCGTAGCACTCCGCGACCAGCACCGGGCGGATCTTCGACTCGAAGAATTCCAGGTCCGCCGGTTTAAGGTCGGCGGCCGCCAGGGACGAGGCGCCCAGTGCGAGGATGGCGAGAGAGCGACGCATCAGGAAAGGAAGGCGCGCGCGATGCGGTCGGCCTGTGCCCGGATGAACTGGCCGCGTTCCGCCATGGCGGCAGCCGGGAAGCGGCTGGACGGGCCCGCGATGGTCACGGCGCCGATGGCATGGCCGTGCTGGTCAAGGATGGGTGCCGCGACGCAATTGATCCCGTCGAAGTGCTCACCCTTGTCCAAGGCGTAGCCCAGGGTGCGGATGCGTTCGATCTCCGTGGCGAGGTCGCGCTTCGTGACGATTGTCTTTTCCGTGTGCTTCTCGAGCTTCAGGCGAGAGAGCACGGCGTCCTGGTCGGCGTCGGGTAGGAAGGCTAGCATCGCCTTGCCGGGCGCCGTGCAGTGGAGCGGGGCGTGGGAGCCGATATCGACGACGTACTTGAAAGGATGAAGGGAGGTCAGCTGATCGAGCATCACGCAGCGGTCTTCGGAGAGGCAGCAGAGCTGCGTCGTCTCGCCGGTGTGCTGCTGGATGGCGCGCATGGCTTCGGCGGCGGCCGCGACGAGGCTGCGGGATTCGCCGCGCGGCTGGCTGAGCAGGAGGAGTTTGCGGGTGAGGGTGTAGCGGCGGGTGATTTCATCACGGCGCAGGTAGCCGGCGTCTTCCAGGGTGCCGGTGATGCGGTGGGCCGAAGCCGGGGAGAGGTCTAGGGCAGCGGTAAGTTCGGATAGCGTCAGGCCTTCGGGGCGGTGCGCCAGCGTCTCGATCATCGCAAGGCCGCGTTCGAGGGCAGGCACGCTCGACGCACTGGTTTCGGCGGAGAGTGAGGAAAGGCGCTTCGCGGCAGGGGTTTTCATATGCGGAAACTATTCCAAGTATGGAATAGCCGAATTGGCCCGAGTCAAGCGGGCGGGTGGGGCATATCCTTAAGGACAACCCCTCAGGGGGTAGGTTCCCTAAGAGTCAGTACCTGTGCCTTGGGTAGGGTTGAGCGCCCTCGCTCAACCGCGGCTGACCAAGGGTGGTCAGCCCTACCAGGGTGGCTATCTCATGACGCGGTGCTGCCCCTGGCTCGATGCATCGGGTGTGTCTTTCCTGTCCGCCAACCGCTATCCGCTAACCGCTCACTCCAATACCTGGATATGATTGATGCTGGTGAACTGACGGTGGTCGGTGAACTGACGGATGAGCTTCTTCTGGCTATCGACCTCGAAGATCTGGGCGGTAGCCCCGAGGTGGCCGTGGCCGAGCCAGTTCATGACGAGGGTGTTGCCGTTGGCGAGACGCTCGACGGAGCTCGCGAGGTAGAGGGGGTTGTCGGTGACTTCGTTACGGCCGATGTTCCAGACGATCTTGCCGGCCTTGTCGTACTCTACGACGCCGTCCCCTTCGCCGAGGGCGACGAGCCAGTTGCCGTTGGCGAGTTCGCGGACGTCATGGACATCGCCGTTGACCGGCTGGGAGCGGAGAAGTTTACCGTCGGCAGAAAGTTCGAGGACCGCACGGTCGCCCTTGGCGCTCACGAGGTAGCGTCCGTCGGCTGTCTTGCGGCATCCTCGCATCTGCTCGTGGGTGCGGATGGTCGGGGTGAGCGGAACTTTGATCTCCTTGACGATCTTGCCATCGCGGCCGATCTCGAGGAGTCGGCCCGGGCCGCATTCGACCACGAGCACGCGGCCGTCGGCGAGCGGCTGGCAGCCCTGGATCTCGGTCTTGGCGTCGGCGACGTATTCCCAGGCGACGGACTGGTCTGGCTTCACTTCCTTGGCGCCTTTGACGTGGCTGAAGAGCACGTTGCCGTTGGGCAGCAGCCAGGAGTCCTGCGGCCGTTCGGCCGGGGTGGACCACTCGACGCGACCGTCGGCGGCGACGATCGCGACCTTGTTACCGACGTAATCGCTGACCAGCAGGCGACGGCCGAAGGGCTTCGGTTCGAGGCTGGTCTGCGGGCCTTGGGCGCGGTCGCCGAGGGCGTTGCGATTGTTCTTCATCACCGGGGGCATCGGGGCTTCCCAGCCGGCCGGGGCGTTGACGCTGATGATCTTGCGGAAGGTCACGTCGCCGAGGCGGAGATTGTCGGCGATCACGCCGTTCTTCGAATGACGCCAGCAATGGATGGCCTCGCCCTCGCTCTTGATGGCGTTCCCGATGACTTCGTACCCGTCGAGGTTGAAGTTAGGCTCGATGGCGGTGAGCTTGGTCTCGAAGTAATTGTAATTACAGCGAACGTTGCGCAGCTGGCCGCGGAAGGACGGATGGCCGAGCAGGGTGCCGCTGCCGTTCGGATTGAGCGTCCGCGTGAACTGCACCGTGATGTTCTCGGCGTCGAACGATTCGCCGGGGCCGACCTTGCCCCCGGGGAGGAACTTCCCCGTGTGTTCGCCATACATCATCACCGCACGCATGGTGTCGGTCATCGTGATGCCCTCGACGAGCACATTGCGGACGCGGCCATGGATGAGCACGCACGCGTTGATGTTCTTTACCAGGCCGCTGGGCTGGTCGTTATGGGAGGCGTTGAGGTCGATGGTGCCCTTGCCGGTGATGCGGACGCCGGAGATGGTGTCCTTCTGCAGTCCGTGACCGATGCGAATCCCGTAGGCTTCCGGGGCGTCGTAGGACACAAACCACAGGCTGCGGGTGCCGTGCCCGGTCTTGTTCGCGAAGCGGACCTTCACGCCGTGGCTAAGCTCCTGCCAGTCACCCGTGATCGGGATGCCCTTGTGCGGGGTGTCGAAGAGTTTGCCGTCGCCCCAGGCGATGGTGTCAGGGGCGCCGTTCTTGCCGCCGGTGACGATGATGGTGTAGACCGTGCTGCCGAAGAGTTCCGAGCCCTCGACTTTATGCTTCTTCATGTCGTAGGCGCCGCTGATCTCGAGGTCGTCGATCTTCTTGCCGGAATCCTGGTCGGTCGTGATCTCGCCGACGCTTTCCTTCTGACAGACATTATCGGCCAGCTTGAGCGTCGCACCAGCCATGAGCTCGATTTCGACGGACTTGTCGACGTAGAGGATCGCGCGGTGCTTCTTGAGGCCATGTTGGTGCAGGCCCGGCAGGAAGGTGAGCTTGTCGCCCGGTGCGGCCGCATCCATCACGGCCTGCGGGTCGTCGCCCGGCTTGATCTTATGTTCGGCCGCGAAAAGGGACGTTGCGACTAAGAGTAGGAGAATGCGCATCGTAGTGAAAAGGGGTAGGGGCAGGGGTAGGGGTGGTAAAAATCAGAGGGGGTCAGCTTAGGCCGGCGAGTGGGCCGGTGCTGGAACCGAAAGCATCCGTTTCGACGCCCATTTTCCGGAGCATCGAGACGTACAGATTGCAAAGCGGGGTGTTCTGGTCGCGGCGGAAAGCGAGATGCTGCCCATGCTTGAAGCCGCCACCGGCGAGTAGGATGGGCAAGTTGGTGTTATCATGGGTGTTGGCGTCGCCCATGTTGCTACCGAAGAGCACCATCGTGCGGTCAAGCAGTCGCTGATCGCCTTCGCGGTGTTCGGTGAGGCGGCCGAGGACCTTCGCGAGCAACGTCATCTGTTGCTGGTCGGCGTCCTTGAGCTGGGCGACCTTCTCGACGGATTGTCCGTGGTGGCTCAGGTTGTGATAGCCGTCCGTTGTGTTCTGGTCGGGGTGCAGCTTGAAGACGGGCGTGGCGAAGGCGTCGACCATCAGGGTCACGATGCGGGTCGAGTCCGACTCGAACGCAAGCTGCGCCATGGAGAGCATCAGGTCGAACTTCGCGAAGAAGAGTTGGCGGTCGGTGATGTCGGTCGGCATCGCCCGGTCGGTGGAGGGTTTGGCGCGCATTTCCCACTCGCGGGCGGTGCGGAGGCGGGCTTCCACCTCGCGGACGGAGGTCAGGTATTGGTCCAGGCGGGTGCGGTCTTCGCCGTCGAGGTCGCGGGCGTAGCGCTTGGTGTCGTCGAGCAAAGTGTCCAGGATGCTGCCGCGTTCTTCGAGTCGGTGGAGCTGGCGGGCGACTTCGGCCGGATTGCCCTGAAGGAACATCCGGCGGAAGAGGGCGGAGGCGCTGTCTTCGGCCGGCAACAGGACGCCGTCGCGCGTCCAGGAGAGACTGCGATTGGCTTTGTCGATGTTGACCCCGAGGTTGAGCGTCGGAAGGCGCGTGACCTGGCCGAGTTTCTCGGCGGCGAACTGGTCCAGGGAGATCTCGTTGCGGAAGCCGCTCTTGGTCGGTCCGCGGGCGGCGGTCAGGAAGCAGTTCTCGGTGCTGTGGCCGCCGTTGACGTCCGGATGGGAGAGGCCGCTGAAGACCGTGAAGTCGTCGCGGAATGGCGCCAGCGTCGCCAGGTAAGGCGAGGCTTCATAGCCGCGGCCGGTCTGCGTCGGGAAGAACTGGGTGGGCAGGACGCCGAGGTTATTCGAGATCAGGAGCATCCGCTGCGGCGGGGCGGAAGGCTTGTCGCGACCGAAGGCCGGCGTGAAGCTGCCGAGGATGGGCAAGGCCAGGAAAGCCCCGGCTCCGCTGAGGAAGCGGCGGCGGGAGAGTTGTCGGGCGATATGGGGGGCTTGCATGGTCAGCGCGCGGGGCCGCGGAAGAGGGGGCTTTGGATCAGGCCGTGGAGAAGGTCGCGTACGCGATACCCGTCGTGCGCGCCGGCATCGAGGATGGCTTCGATCTTGAGTCGGTCGGCGAAGCGCACTGGCGTGCCGGTCGCGTAGAGGACGAACTGGTGCAGGAGATTGCGGGCCAGCTGGCGGTCGTCGGCGGCGAAATGGGCCTTGAGTCCGCGGACGTCGGTGAAGGCGCGGCCATCACGCAGTCTGCCGCTCGCGTCGACAGCGTCAGCCACCGTGTAGGCGAAGTCATGTCCGGCCCGGTCGATGCCCGTGGTCTTCTCGCCGAGTTCCAGTCCGCGATAGCGCTGGCGCCATCCGCCGAGGATATCGAAGTTCTCGAGCGCGAAGCCGGCGGGGTCGAAGCGGGCATGGCAATTGGCGCAGGAGTTGTCCTGCGTATGGCGGGCGAGGAGGTCGCGGATCGATTTCGCCCCGCGGATGTCCGGTTCGACGGCGGGGACTTTGGCGGGCGGCGGGGGCGGCGGTTCGCCGATGATGCGGTCCATGATCCAGGCGCCGCGGATGACGGGCGAGGTCGTCGTGCCGTTGCTGGTCACCTTGAGGATCGCGGCTTGGGTGAGCAGGCCTCCGAGCGGACTGCCGGCCGGGAGCGTGACTTTACGCATGGCCGAGCCCTTGAGCGCCGGCAGGCCGTAGTGCCTGGCCATCCGGTCGTTGGCATAGGTGAAGTCGGCTTGGACGAGATTCTTGGCGGGAAGGTTTTCGCGGATCAGGCCGGCGAAATAGGCGCGGGTTTCTTCGGCCATGCTGTCCACCAAGTAGTCATCGAAACGATATTCCGGGTAGAGACGGATATCCGGCTCATCGCGGCGTACGTGGCGCAGGTTCAGCCAGTAATCCGTGAACGCGCGGACAAACCGAACGAAGCCTGCGTCGGCGAGCAGGCGATCCGTCTCTGTACGCAGCATCTTTTCTTCGCCAAGTTTTCCTTCTTTGGCCAGGCCGTGGAGACGCGCGTCAGGCCGGCTGTTGGACAGGAAGTGAGACAGACGATCGGCGACCGCGAAATGGTCGGCGTTGTGCGCAGGTTCGCGAAGGTAGAGGAAGTGTCCGGAGCAAAGGAAGGCCTTATAGGCGGCCAGCAGGGCACTCTTGACCGGCTCCTTTTTGTCGAGGCGCGCCTGGATCAGTCGGTCGTATTGGCCGAGGGTGTCCTCGTCGACGGGCTCACGCGCGGCTTGGCGGATGAAGTGTCGTAGGAGAGCCTTGGCGTCGGTGGCTGGGATGTGCGTCGGGAAGAGCACGCGATAAGGCGCGTCGGCCTGCTCCGTCGGCGTCAATGGACCTTCGATTTCCAGCCACTGGAAAGCCACGCCAGGCTGCCCTCCTGCGGGAAACGGCGGATAGCGATAAGTGGGGGGACCGCCTTTCACGTTGCGGGCAAGCGGTACGGGTAGGCCGAGGAGGCTATATTCGAAGGTCTCGTTCGAGAGGAGCCGCACCGTCGTCTCGTAGGTCGCCATCGTCGGCTGGATGTCCATGACGCCGCCGGTTGCGCGGACATCGCCCGAGACATCCGGGCCGGAGGGCTTACGGGCACGGAACGTCATGGGTACGGGATCGATGGCCGGCGTGAGCACGTAACCTTTCTGCTGTAGGACGGCGCGGGCCGAGAAGCGGAGCCGGTAATAACCCGGTTGCCTGGCGATGAACCCTTTCGGGTAGCCATAGTAGGGCCAATGCGCGGAACGGAAGAGCGCGAGTTCGAGGGTCGGATCTTTGGCGACATCCTTGGCTTTGAGTTCTTCGGTGTTCAGCGCGCGATTATCGCGGGCGAAGAACATCGCCTCCTTGTTTCCGAAGGTATCGTTTTCGGGGAAGAGACCCATGCCGACGATCCGATGAGTCGCGGTTTTCGGGGCTGGGTCGCCTGAGCTCATCGCCTGACGCAGCGCTGCCTCGGCGGCATCCAGGTAGGCCGTGAGTTGGACGCGCGACATGTCCAAGGTGGCTGACGTCTTGTTGAAGTGGTGGCCTTCGCGGTCAGCAGGGAGGATATCCCGGATGTCGAGGTCCGGCAGGTGAAGGAGGTCGCGGAGGTTTTGTTCGTACTCATCGCGATTGAGGCGACGGCGTGGGCCGCGACCATTGGCCTTGATGTCGGCTTCATCGGCGGCGAGCAGCGGCTCGGAGATTTCACGGGCAAGCTTCTGGCGTTCGGCGGGGTCGAGGGCTTTCTTCTTCGGTGGCATCTCTCCCTTCGCGATGACGTCATAGACGTGGGCCCAGCGCTCACGGTTCACGGCGTCGCTTGGGTCGAAGGCGAGGGCGGAGAGATCGACGTCGCCCTTGGCGGTCTCCTTGTCGTGGCACTCGAAGCAGGTCTTCTCGATGCCCGGCAACGTGGCGGCGTAGCCAAGGTTCGTCACGCAGGCCAGCCAGGCGATCCAAATGGTGGTCGTGATGCGCATGGGATCAGGACCTCCCGTCCTAAGGGTGGTTACTTAGCGACCACCCAGATATTGCGGTAGACGACGGGGTTGCCGTGGCCTTGCAGGTAGAAGGGACCGGGAGCGGGGACTTCGGTCTTGAAGCCGCCACCCGGGGTCGCGCCCTTGAGTTCGAGGCCGTCATGGACGACGACGCCGTTATGGCGAACGGTGACGACGGCGTTGGCGGTCTTCTTGCCGTCCTTGTCGAACTTGGCAGCCGTGAAGTCCACGTCGTAGGTCTGCCACTGGAGGGGCGGGAAGCACATGTTCACCTTGGGGGCGGCGTTCTTGTAGATGCCACCGCACTCGTTATCGAGACCCTTGAGGCCGAAGCTGTCGAGGACCTGGACTTCATAACGGTGCTGCAGGTACAGGCCGCTGTTGGCGCGACCCTGGCCGCGGCCGAGTGGCTTGAAAGGCAGGAAGAATTCGAGGTGCAGCTTGAAGTCGGTGAAGGCCTGCTTGGTCTTCGTGTTGGCTTCGAGGAAGCCGCGGGGGTCGATCTTGCCGTCGACGAAGGCGTCGGCGTTCTTGCCGTCGAAGAGGACGGTCGCGTCCTTCGGGGCGGCCAGTCCCTCGGTCGGGCTGCGGCGGACGATGCGATTCAGGGCAAGGTCTTTGCCGAGGCTCTTGATGATCAGCTTGCCGTCGGCGAGCGTGGCGGAGTCGATCTTGTCTTCGAACTTCACGGCGTCGCCATCGCGCTTGCCGGCGACTTCGATCTTCGGGCTGGCATCCCAGCCGGCTCCGGGCAGGCCGCCCTTGAAGAGCACCAGCTGGAATTGGTCGTTGCCCAGGGCGATGACGTTGGCGCCGAACTTCGCGTTGGCGTATTCGCCCTGCAGCTTGTGGTCGGGGCCGACGGCCGCCGCTTCGGCTTCCGTCAGGTACACCGGCGGCTCAGGCGGCTTGGGCGCGGCAGGGGTCTTGGTCTTCGGCGCGTCGGCGGCGAAAAGGGTGGTCGCTAGCAGGAGGGCGAGGAGACGCATGGGGATGCGTTCATTTCTTACCCTTGGGGTCGAGGTTGGCGAGCAGTTCTTCAGGGGTGACTTTGGATTGGACGCCGATGGCGGGAACGGCGGCCTTGGCGGTCCAAAGAATGGCGTTTAAGACCACTTTACGCTGGTCGTCATTGCCCCAGTTCTTGTGGTTATGTCCGCCGGTGAAGCCGAAGCCGCGCCCACCGTCGGCCCGTTCGGTCGCCCATGATACGTGCTGGGGAAGTCGGTCCGCCACTTCTTGGCGGACGTGGGCGTTGCCGGAGCGCATGCCGTCGGGCAGTTTCAGGCTGACCGGAGGAATCGCGCTCAGGATCGGGGCGACGGATTTCATGCCGTCCTTGAAGCGCATGTGGAAGTACCATTCGTCGTGCGTCGTGAAGGGGCTGACGCCGTTGGCGATCGGATGGACGGGGAGCTGGGTGAAGTCGGCCTGCCAGTGAGGATTGACCGACCAGAACGGTTCGCAGTAGCCGCCCATCCACTCGAGGAATTCCGCGCCGCCTTTGTCTTTCAGGACTTCGGTCGCCCAGTGGAGGGTGACGAAACCGCAGCCGCGCTTCATCTCTTTGGCGAGCTGGGCGAGGCGGTCTTTCTGCACGGCAGGGTGGAAGGAGTAGCCGTCGGCGTAGATCAGGATCGTGTCAGCACGGGCGATGACGTTATCGGCTGGCCATTCGCCATTCAGGTGCGTCTTCACTTCGACCAGGTCGCTGGCGCCTTCGCGTAGACACTTCGCCAGGAGCAAGACGCCCGCGTTGTGCTCATGCGCGCCCGGGCCGTGACTCGGCTTGCCGGCGATCATGACGACAAACTTCTTGTCGGCGGCCAGCAGCGGTAGCTGCAGGGCCAGCAGGGAGAGGAGGACGAGGCGGGCGAGGATTTTCATCGGGTGCGATTACTTAGGTTCGCTGGTCTGGCGGAGGTAGAGGAAGAGGCTGCGGACATCCGGTTCCTGCAGGCCGTTGAGCAGGCCTTCGGGCATGAGGGAGTTCGGGCTGACGACGCGGGTCTTGATCTGGTCCTTCGCGATGACCACGGGCGCGGGGGCTCCGGGGACCTTGAGGGTCAGGGTGGACTCGTTCTCGGCGCTGATGATGCCGGCCTGGAGGGAGCCGTCCTTCAGCGTGATGTAGACGAGTTGGTAGTCCAACCCGATGACCGCGTTGGGATCGATGATGTTCTGCAGGAGGTACTCGAGGTCGGTGTAACCGCCGGTCAGGTGCGGGCCGATCTCGCCGCCGGTGCCGAAGAGCTGGTGGCAGGCTCCGCACGAGGCGCGGAAGAGCTCGCGGCCGCGTTTGACGTCGGCGCGCAGGATGGCGTCCGTACCGAGGAACTTCTTATAGTTAGCGATGGCCTTGGCCTTGGCTTCGGAGCTGGCATTGACCGTGCCCCAGTTCTTTTCGAGCCAGGCGTTCATCTTCGCGTCGTTGAAGCCGCGTATCTTGCTGGCGAGCGGCGCGCTCAGGACGGCCTTGCTGAATTTGCCGGCGTCGATGGCGGCGAGCAAAGCACGGGAGCTTTCGGCGCGTCCGGCGAGGTTGTTGAGGGCGAGTGGGCGGACGCCTTTATCCTCATCGACGATGAATTGAATCAAGAGCGGCGCGATGCGAGCATCGTCGAACTGTCCGAGCGCGACGATCGCCGGTCCGCGCAACGTGCCGGCTTTAGCGAGGTCGAGGATGGCCGGAAGCGATTCCAGGTCTCGGATCTGGGCCAGGTTACCGAGGACGCGGGCGCGTTCAGGCACGGGTGCCTTGGGGTTGAGAAGGGTGGCGCGAAGTTGATCCAACGCCGAGGCATTGCCGAAGGTGACGGCGATCTGGCGGGCGCTGCTGCGGACCTCATTCGAGGGGTGCTTGGCAAGTTCGGCGTACACCTTGGGCCAGGTGGCCGGCTCCTTGAGGCGAACCTGTCCGACGAGGCCATCCTTGATGCCGTTGAGCAGGGTGGCGCGCAGTTTGTCGTTCGCGACAAGCAAGGCTTGGCTCAGGACTTCGAGCTGTTCGCCTTTCGCACCGGGTTCGACCGCCGCGGTGGCGAGACGACGCGCAGTGAAGTTAGCGAGTTTGCCGAAGGGGGTCTTCTGGGCGAGGGCGAGTCCGCGGGCCGGATCGGCGGCGACAGCGGGTTCGAGGGCATACCAGATGAGAAACGGGATGTTCTGGTCAGCGACGTCTTCGGCCTGCTGCGCAAGCGGCTCGAGCCAGCTCCAGCGGTCGGTCAGCGGGATGCGCTGGGCGGCGGAGGCGATGCGACGACGCACGACGGGGGAAAGGTCTTTCTGGCTGAGCTGGACGATGCGATCGTAGAGGCTCGGCGAAGGCTTGCCGCCTTCGGTGGCGCAAGTGATGGCCCAGCCGCGGACGGCGGCGCTCTTGGCCTCCAGCGTGCGCAGGAGGGTGGCTTCGGTGAGGGCGCCCTGGGCGTGCAGCGTCCAGAGAGCGCGGAGTTGGCGGGTATCGTCGGCGTTCTCGAAGAGGATCTTCTCGAGCGCGGCGGTGGTGGCCGCGTTGGCGCCGCGTTCCTGGAGCAGGCGTCGGGCGTGGCGGACGTACCAATCGTTGGCGTTGAGGTGATGGGCGACGAGTTCGGCGTCGGAAAGCTTGGCGAGGTCGACCTTCACGGGCTTCACGGCGTCGGTGACGATCTTATACATGCGCCCGTTGGAACGGTCGGTGAAGTCCTTCTGCTGGTGGCAGGGGACCTTGTCGTACCAGTCGTTGATGAAGACGCCGCCATCCGGTCCGTATTGCGGCGAGAGGCCGCGGAACCAGCGGTCGGTGCTCACGCCGAAATCGACTTTCTTCTCGCTGCGGTAGCCGCTGCCCTTCGGGACCATCGTCTCGCAGCGCAGCTTGTTCATGTGGATATCGTGGAAGAAGAACTGGTCGCGCCATTCGGCGGGGAAGGCGCCGCCAAGGTACACCATCGCGCCGGCATAGGCGGCTTTCTCGTAGCGGCCCCAGGCGATGGTCTTGATGTCTTCGTAGGTGTGCGTGTCCGGGTGCGTACCGGCTTGGCGCTGGTAGCGGGCGCCCTGGATGGCATGCCACATGTGCGGGATGACGCAGGCTTCGAAGAAAGCTTCCCCGTGGTCGTTCCAATCGACGCCCCACTGGTTGCTGCCGCCTTCGCTCCAGCGTTCGAAGACCTTGCGGGTCGGATGGAAGCGCCAGACGGCGGCTTCGACGAGGATGCGCTCGCTGGCCGGGGCGCCCGGCTTGCCGACGAGGGAACGATTGAAGATACCGTGCGTGCCGTAAAGCCAGCCGTCGGGACCCCAGATGAAGTCGTTCAGGGTCTCGTGCGTATCGTTGCTCATCCAGCCATCGAGCATGACCTGCGGTTCGCCGGCGGGCTTGGGTTCATCGCCGTCCTTGATCGGGATGAAGAGCAGATTGGGCGGAGAGCCGAGCCAGACGCCACCGAAGCCTACGGCGATACCGCTGGAGAAGGTGGCCTTGTCCCAGAAGACCGTCTGCTTGTCGAAGGTGCCGTTGCCCTTGGTGTCCTCGAGGACGAGGATGCGATCCTTGGCCACGCCCGGGCTGGCCGGGTAGTTGGTGCACTCGACGATCCAGAGGCGACCGCGGTCATCGATGGTGTAGGCGATGGGCTGCACGATCTTGGGCTCACCGACGACCAGCTCGACGCGGAATCCCGCGGGGACCTTGAGGGCGGCGGCGGTGCCAGCCGGAGAGAGAGCCGGCTCGCTGGCGGTGGGCCGGTTTTTATCGTTCAACGGTTCGTAGGCCGCGTGGACGAGGGAAGCGCAGAGCGCGAGTGCGAGGAGGTGACGCATGGACAAATCCTTCTTCCCTGCATTCCTGCCGCCACCCTTAAAACTAGCAGTCAAACGACCCGTGTCGTTTCACTCACATCATAAATATAAATGAGGGAAAGTGATGTTCTTGGTTCTTTGTTCTTCGTTTGGGAAAAGAACACTCAGGAGTGGCGGGTGGTAGGGCGGGCTCTCCGAGCCCGCCGTTGAACGATGAGAGAATGGGGTTTCGACCTAGGTGCGTGGTTCTTTTTGCGAACGGACGGCTCGGAGAGGCATCCCTACCCAAGGCCCAGCTAACTTCCTGGTTTCCGGTCTCCCTTTGAGTCTAGATTTTCTAGCCCCAGCCCTAGCCCTCACTCTAGCCCTAGCTAAGGATCTGCTTCACGGCTTTTCCATGCACGTCCGTGAGCCTGAACTGGCGGCCTTGGAAGCGATACGTGAGGCGTTCGTGGTTGATGCCGAGGCAGTGCAGGATGGTGGCCTGGAGGTCGTGGATGTGCACGGGGTTCTCCTGGGGATTGAAGCCGAAATCATCCGAGGTGCCGTAGGTCATGCCGGGCTTGATGCCGCCGCCGGCCATCCAGAGGGAGAAGACCTTGCCGTGGTGGTCTCGTCCGTATTTCTCGCGATTGGCGCCGCCTTGGGCGTAAGGGGTGCGGCCGAACTCTCCGCCCCAGATGACGAGCGTGTCGTCGAGCATGCCGCGTTGCTTGAGATCCTTGACGAGCGCGGCCGCGGGCTGGTCGACGTCGCGG
>CAIXQT010000362.1 GCA_903921665.1 uncultured Opitutia bacterium | reverse complement strand
GCGAAGTGCGGGTAGCCGGCGAGCGGCTTGTGCACGGTGTTCGCGGCCTGGGCCTCGCGGGAGAGCAGGCCGGCGAGGGCGACGCCGCCGACGCCGAGTCCGGCGGTGCTCAGGAAGCTTCGGCGGTTCAGGAGGCGCAGGTGGTCTTGGATCGGGTCATTCATCGGTTGAGGGTCTCGTCGAGGTTGAGGAGGAGGCTGGCGGTGAGGGTCCATGCCGCGACTTCGGGCGCGGGCAGGGAAGCGTCAGGCTTCGATTCGCCGAAGGTGATCAGCTTGGTCGCGTCGGCCGGCTGGGCGGCATAACGCGCGCGGTGGGCGCGGAGGGCGTCGAGCGTGACCTGAGTCTCGCTCGCGGCCGGACGACGACCGACGGCCGTCAGCCACGCGAACGCGGCCTTGGCTTCATCGCTGGCGCCGCCTTCCTTGAGGATGCGCTGGGCGAATGCGCGGGCGGCTTCGACGTGCTGGACGTCGTTCAGCAGCGCGAGGGCCTGGAGCGGCGTGTTGCTGAGCTCACGACGGACGCAGCTGGCCTCGCGGGCGGGGGCGTCGAAGGCGATCATCGAGGGCGGTGGCGCGGTGCGCTTCCAGAAGGTGTAGAGCGAGCGGCGGTAGAGCGCCTCGCCGGTGTCGCGGGTGTAGCGGGCGGTGTTGCTGCCGGTGAAGCCCACCGGCTCCCAGACGCCGTCCGGCTGGTAGGGGCGCACACCCTTGCCGCCCATGCGCGAGCTGAGCAGGCCGGAGACGAATAGCGCCTGGTCGCGGATAACCTCGGCGTCGAGGCGATGGCGCGGACCGCGGGCGAGGAGGCGATTCTCGGGATCCTTGGTGAGGAGTTCCGGCGAGGCGGCGGCGGAGCGACGATAGGCGGCGCTGGTGACGAGCAGGCGGACGAGCCGCTTCACATCCCAGCCGGTCTCGCGGAATTCCACCGCGAGCCAATCGAGGAGTTCCGGGTGGCTGGGCGAATCGCCCTGCGAGCCGAAGTCGCCGCTGGTCTTGACCAGCCCGTAGCCGAAGAACTGCTGCCAGTAACGGTTGACCGTCACGCGGCTCGTGAGCGGATTGGCAGGGGAAAGGAGCCAGGCCGCGAGGTCGCGGCGGTCATAGGTCTCCTTCTTGGGCAGCGGATGGAAGGCCGCGGGTACGCCGCGCGAGACCGCTTCACCGGGCTTGTCGTATTGACCACGGATCATCACGTTGGCCTGCCGTGGCTTCGGGAGTTCGGCCATGATGAGCGTCGCGGGTATCATGTCGTTCAGGGCTTTCTTGCGCGATTCCTCGGCCAGCTTCGCGGCGCGCAGGCCGTCGAGCTGTTCCCGGCCGCCTTGGAATTCATTCTCCAGCCACCAGTCGAGCAGCCGCTTGCGTTCGGCGTCGGTCCACAGGGCGGCTTTCTTGCCGCGGACGAGAGTCTGCAGGTCGCCCGGCAGCGCTTCGACGCGGGAGCCTTGCATCTTCTCCGACCAGAACTGGAACGACCATTGCAGGTCCTTGGCTTCCTCGATGCGGTGGCTGATCGCGAGTCGGTCCCAGAAGACCGTCCCGTCAAACTGCGTGAAAGCGAAGCCGTCGACCTTCATGCCCGGCTTGAGGCCGAGTTTGGCGATGTCGACCTTGAGCTGGGTCCACTTACCGGCGTCAGGCAGCTTGCCCATGTTCACTTTCTCAGGTGTACGCACCTTGCCGAAGGGGATGGCGCCTTCCTCGCCCCAGAACGCACGGTGGTTCCAGCCGCCGACGTGGAGTTGGAGCATGATGGCCTTGGGGAGGTCCTTGGGCTCGAGGTAGGTCCAGACGGAGATGATCCCGTTGGGCGGGATCACGAACGCGGCCCCGTTCTCGAAGTAATCCTGGGCGACGCCCTTCGCGGTGCGCTTGAGCGCCCGCTTGCCGCTATGCACCGGGCCTTGGCCGGCTTCGACGAAGGTGGTGGTGCCGCCGGTGCCGTTGACCTTGGCCTTCTCGGGGAAGGCGTCCTCGAACCAGATCGTCTCGCCGGTGCGGACGGGCGGAGGCGGCGTGAGCGTCGCGGGGTCGACGTATTTGAGCGAGGCGATGGCTTCGCGCACGGCCTTGAGGTGTCCGGCGATCTTAGCGTCGAAGTCCTTGAGGGTCTTTTCCTGTTCAGGGGTCGAGAGCTGCAGCACCGGCGGGGTCAGCAGGATGTTGCCGTCCATGGCCGGATCGGCGGCGCTGTAGAAGAAGGAGTAGAGCGAGTAGAATTCCTTGGTCGTGACCGGGTCGAACTTATGGTCATGGCAGACCGCGCAGCCGGCGGTCAGGCCCATCCAGACGCCCATGGTGGTGTCGGTGCGATCGACGGCATAACGGAAGAGGAGCTCGTCGTTGATCGAGCCGCCCTCGCTGGTGGTCACGTTGCATCGATTGAAGCCGCTGGCGATGCGCTGTTCACGGGTCGCGTTCGGCTGGAGGTCGCCGGCGAGCTGCCAGGTGGTGAACACGTCGAAGGGCAGGTTGTCGTTGAAGGCCTTCACGACCCAGTCGCGGTAGGGCCACATGCTGCGTTCGTTATCGAGGTGCAGGCCGTGCGTGTCGGCGTAGCGGGCGGCGTCGAGCCAGCCGCGGGCCATGTGTTCGCCATAGCGCGTAGAACCCAGGAGGCGTTCGACGACCTTATCGTAGGCCTGCGGGGAGTTGTCGGCGAGGAAGGCTTCGACCTCGGCGGGCGTCGGCGGGAGGCCGGTCAGGTCGAGCGTGACGCGGCGGAGGAGGCGGGCCTTGTCTGCTTCGGGGGCGGGCTGAAGGCCTTGGGCGGAAAGTTCGGCGTGCAGGAAGGCGTCGATCGGCGAGGTGCCTTTGGCGGCGGGAACGGGCGGACGAACGGGCGGCTCGAAGCTCCAGTGCTTACGATAGGCCGCGCCTTCGGCGATCCAGCGGCGCAGGGTGTCGATCTGGGCCTGCGTGAGCTTCTTATGTGATTCCGGAGGCGGCATCACTTCTTCAGGGTCTTTCGTGAGGAGGCGCTTGATGAGTTCGCTGCCGTCTGGGTCGCCCGGCTTGATCGCCTGCACGCCGTCGTTGATCGCGGTGGCGCCTTCCGGGGTGTCAAGTCGGAGGTCCGCCTTGCGCTTCTTGGCGTCGAAGCCGTGGCAGGCGAAGCAGTTGTCGGACAGGATCGGGCGGATGTCCCGGTTGAAGTCGAGCTTCGGGGCGGCCTCGGCGGCGAGCGCGGCGAAGGTCAGGAGGAGGAGGGGCGGGCGCATGGTCTACTTGGCGGATTCGAAGGAAAGGAGGGCTTCGGCATAGCGACGCCCGATCTCGAGCGTGCCGATGGCGGTGAAGTGCGTGTGCGTCGGCGGGAGGGTCTCCGCCCCGGCGGTGTCGACATAGCGGGTGCGGGGCAGGGTGGCGGCGACTTCCTGTTGGGCGGCGATGACCTTGGGCATGAAGGGATTCTTGCCGTTGCCAAAGCGGGTGTTGACGCCGAGGAGCAGGATCAGGTCCGGCGCGTCGAGTTCGGTGCGCAGGCTTTTCAGCATCGCCGAAAGATTGGCGACGTAGGCAGGGGCATCCTTCGCGTTGGCGTCGCTCTCACCTTGCACCCAGGCGAACGCGCGGGGGCGCAGGGTGATGTCCTTGACCTTGGCGGAAGCGATGGCGGCCTTGGCTTCGTCGATCATCGCGCGGTAGCAGGCGTCGGCCTTGCCGGGTAGTCCGACGTTCCAATCGGCGGCGACGGAGGTGCCGCTGAAGGCCGTCTTGATGACCGCGAGCGGACGGGACTCTTTCGTCGCCAGCGTGCGGACCATTCCGATCTCGGGTCCGAAGCCGCCCTTGGACTTCTTATTGAAGTTACCGTATTGGCGTCCGATCTTCTTGGCCGCGTCGCCGGACATCCCCGGAGTGCGCGGTTGGAACTGCAGGGTCGTCCATTGGCGGGCGCTGGTGCCGTCGAATTCATCGGGGGGCGGATCGCCCACGCGCCACCAGAACATCGTGGCGGCATCCTTTTGGTCAGCCGGCAGTTCTTCCGCATACGCGTCGTAACCGACCGCGTTGGACTGACCGGCGACCAAGATGAGGTCGCGGCTTTCGGTGGCGAACGTCAGCCCGTGCAGGAGCAGGGCCAGACCTAGGGGGAGGCGGCGGAACATGGGGTACCTTTGGGTAACCCGAGCGCCTTGGGAGTTCCACCTTTTCCGACGGCCTAAGCCGTCATTTTGCCTCTTTTAGGAGGAACTCGACCAGCTCCGGGCAGGCGAAGAACGACGGGCCGACCTTGTGGCCTTCGCCGGGGACGATCTTTACCGTGAATTTTCCCCCGAGGGCCTCATAACGTGTCTTTAGCAGCAAGGTATTGTCCTGGTGCGGGACGACCACGTCGTTGTCGCCATGGACGGCGAACATCGGGACCTTCGCGGCGGCGAGGCCGGCGAGATTATCGGGCGGATTGAACTCCTTGAGGCGAGTCGTGAGTTCGGCTTCGGTCAGGCCGAAGTCAGCGAGCGTCTGGGCCTTCGAATTCTTCAGCGGCCAGCTGGCAAGGTTGCAGACCGGGTAGATGCCGATCCACGCCTTCACTTTCTCGGGATTACGGAACGCCCATGTGAGGGTCATCATGCCGCCGCGGCTCTGACCGAGCAGGATCGGCTTGGGCGAGTAGCCGCGCTTCACCATCTCGTCATAGAACTTCGTGAACTGCGCCGCGCTCTTCGGCGCGCCGCGGACTTCGCCGAGGTCGTAACCCGCGATGGCGATGCCGGCTTGATGGCAGGCGTCGGCGTAGAGCTTATGCTGGACGATCGAGACGCCGCCGTTGAGCGCGGGCGCATACCAGAGCCAAGGCCTGCCGTCCGCCGGCTTGGCCGCCGGATGGATGACGGCCTTATGCCCGTCGACGACGAACGTCTCGGCGGCGAAGAGCGGCGAGGCGATCAGCGTCAGGATGAGCAATGAGCGTCGAAGGCAGTTTGGCATGGGCTTCGGCTCGAGGGCTTAATTGAAAGCGATTTTGGTCTGCGGGAGCAGGGCCTGGATCTTGGCCTGCTGCTCCGGCGTGAAGGGCGCCTTGGCGGGTACGAGGCGCATCGTCTTCAGGAAGGCGAAGGGCTTGAGGACCGCGAGGCGCTCATCGGGCAGCGGCATCCGTCCGATTTCCAGGTGGGTGAGCTGGGTGAGGCGGGCGAGGGCCAGCAGGTCAGCGTCGGTAATGGCCTGAGGGTTGGTGAGCGTGAGGCGACGCAGCGTGGCGATATCCTTGATGAAGGCGATGGCGGCGCCGGATTCGAAGCCTTCGCCGAGTTGCAGATACTCGAGCGGCAGTTTGGCGATGTGCTTCAGGGCCTGGGGCGTCGCCTTGGCAGCGCCGACTTCGAGGCCTTTGAGTTTC
>CAIXQT010000361.1 GCA_903921665.1 uncultured Opitutia bacterium | reverse complement strand
TACTTGCTCTCTTCCGCGGCCTCGTCGTTGGCGGCTTCTTCCTTGGCCTGGGCCTGACTGCTCAGGATGGGCTGGGCGAAGAGGCGGCCGTCGGGGAGGTTGGCGATGTAGCCTTCGCCGATGAGGAACGAGAGATCGGTGAGCACCTGCGTCTTCGCGGCTTCCTCGGCGTTTTCGCCGGCGAGGGCGAGCACGAGGTCCTTCGCCTGCTGGGCCGGCTTACGGTCGAGGGAGTCGAAGAGCTTGGCCATCGGATCGCTGAAGGCGACCTTCGGGTCGCGGCAGCGGCGGCGGACGGAGCACGCGTAGGTGATGCCCTTCGAGCCCTTCTTATAGAGATGGAAGCCTTCCTTGCGGAGGCGGCCACGGATGCCGTTGGCGGTGTCGAGGGGGAAGGCGCGCTGCTGTTCGAGCGCGTAGCGCACGGAATCGCGGAGCGGGCCGGGATTGAGTTCTTCGAGGAGGCGGCCGGCGAAGCGGACCCACGGATGGGTCTTCACCACGAGGTCCTTGCGGAAGGCTTGCAGGAAGCCGCGGGCGGCGTCGAGGGATTCGAGGCGTTCCGGTTCGCCTTCCTTGCGGTCCTTCGGGGCGTACTCGCTCCGGGTGGACATCGACTTCAGCCAGGCGTCGATCTGTTCCTGTTCGCGGACCATCTCAAGGCGGCCCTTGAAGGCGTCGAACGGCACGTTCGGGCAATGCCGGGCGTGGTGTTCGCGCAGGTTGCGTTGGTAACTGTGGTGCGTCGGGGCGCCGAGCAGCTTGCCGGTCTGCGGGCACTTCGCGACCATCAGGAAGGAGCCCTTCGGGGCTTCGACTTCGACTTCGACGACGTCGAAGAACTTGTCGAGGTGACGGGACATCACGTGCGAGACCGCGTCGCCTTCGCTGAGGAAAGGATGGCCGTCGGGGACGGAGACGGCGAGCAGGGCGTCGGGGCGCTGTTCGGCTTCGAGGTGACGGATGACGATCGAGAGACGATCTTCCTTGTCGAGGATCAGGCGCGCGACCTCGAAGAGCTCGTAGGTCATCTTGCTCTTCTTCATCGCGCCGCCGAGGATCTCGAACTTCGCGTCATCGGGGAAGAACGAGCTGGCGACGACAGGGCGGAAGACCGGTGCGTCTTCGAAGCGGGAAGGGCCGCGGTCATCGCGACGACGATCGTCACGGCGAGGTCCGCCAGGTCCGTCGCGGCGGGGGCCGCCGGGTCCGGCGCCAGGGCCGTCACGTCGCGGGCCGCGGCTCTGTCCGTCGCGGGGAGGGCCGCGACGATCGCCGCCAGGTCCGTCGCGGAAACGAGGGCGCTCGCCATCGCGACGCGGGCCGCCGTTGCCGGAGCTGACCTTCTCGGAGGGTCCGCTGACCCAGGAGGGCCCGAAACCAAGGGAAGAGAGGTCCAGTTCGAAGGACTTTTCCTTGGGAGGGTTGTTTTCGGCCGAGTCGGAGGACATTGAGGGGATGAGCGTTTAGAAAGATGCCCGCTTGGCAAGCATCGGCACAATCGCTTTTTACTTGCACCAGCCGTCAGGAGTTCCAGCGTGCACCTTCCTTTATTGCTCAGGTGGTGGAATGGCAGACACGCATGCTTGAGGTGCATGTGCCGCAAGGTGTCCGGGTTCAAG
>CAIXQT010000360.1 GCA_903921665.1 uncultured Opitutia bacterium | reverse complement strand
GTCGTGCTGATCATGTGCGACGACATGGGCTGGGCGGACCTCGGATGTTACGGCTCTAAGCAGAACCCGACGCCGAACATCGACCAGCTGGGCAAGGAGGGAATCCGTTTCACCAACTTCCTGGCGACGCAGGCCGTCTGCACTTCTTCGCGCGTGGCGCTCCTGACGGGTTGCTATCCTAACCGTCTAGGCCTCGGCGGTACGGCGCTCGGGCCAGGCTCGAAGACCGGTCTGAGCAACGAAGAGCAGACTCTCGGCGCCTTGCTGCGCGACGCGGGTTACCATACCGGCGTCGTTGGCAAGTGGCACCTTGGTGACGCGCCGAAATTCCTGCCTCCCAGCCACGGCTTCGATGAGTCGATGATCACGCCTTATTCCAACGACATGTGGCCGCTTGGCTACGCGTTGGGCGATGAGAGCCGCCGGAAGGCCTACCCTGAGCTGCCTCGCTACGTGAACGGGCTTCTCATGGGCTACACCCGCGATTGGGTCGACATGGACGGACTCACCTCGACGCAAGGCCTGCGGGCGGTCCGCTTCATCCAGGAGAACGCGGGCAAGGACAAGCCGTTCTTCCTCTATCTTGCCACGTCGATGCCGCATACGCCGCTTGGTGCTTCCGCTGATTTCAAGGGCAAGTTCTCCACGCCTTACGCTGCCACGATGGCTGATCTCGACCGCGCGGTCGGGGCATTAATGAAGGTGTTGCATGACAAGAAGGTCGCCGACAACACGATCGTCATCTTTACGAGCGACAACGGCCCGTGGCTCAACTTCGGTCGCCATGCCGGTTCGGCCGGTCCCTTCCGTGAAGGCAAGGGCACGACCTTCGAGGGTGGCGTCCGTGTGCCTTGCATCGTCCGCTGGCCCGGTGTCGTGAAGCCCGACACCCGTACCGAGGCGCTGGCCGCCAATCTCGATATACTCCCCACGCTTGTCGAGGCCTGCGCCGCTGCCAAGCCCAAGCTCGAGATCGATGGGCAGTCCTTCCTGCCTTTGCTGAAGGGGGTGCAACCTGCCGCCCGCGATGCGTTCGCCTACTTCTATGGCGACCGCCTTGAGGCCGTGCGCAAGGGCAAGTGGAAGCTGCACCTGCCGCACGCCTATCGTAGTTACGTCGACATGATTCCCGCTGAGCGCGACGGCCTGCCGGCTAAGACCCACCAACGGCAGATCGGTCTTTCCCTCTACGACCTCGAGGCAGATCAGGGTGAGACCAACGACGTCTCGGCTGCCCATCCTGAAGTCGTCAAAGAATTGCAGGACTTCGCCGCCTCCGAACGAAAGAAGCTCGATGCCGGCAAGCGCCCCGTCGGTCGCCTTTGATCAGACCAGGCCGGCGATGCCGGCGACGCGCCAGGCCATCACCGCGAAGCCCGCGGTTGCGATCGTCAGGCAGAGCGTGCGTCGCACCTTGGTCTCGTTCAGGCCGGCTCTAAGGATGAGCCAGAGCAGGGCGGCGGAAGCGAGGATCACCGCCATCTGGGCGAGTTCGACGCCGACGTTGAAGCCGACCAAGATGCGGACGATGCTGCCGGTGTCCCAGTCCTTGAGCCGCTCGGCGACCGCCGCCGCGAAGCCGAGGCCATGGACCAGGCCGAAGACGGCCGGGACGACGAGCATCTGACGATTCGTCGCGTTACCCCGATAGGCCATCAGCGCACCGAGGCCGATGGTGAGGGCGATGAAAGGCTCGATCCACGCGCCGGGATTGCCGATCCAGCCGACCGCGACCGCGCTGAGCGTGAGGCTGTGGCCAAGCGTGAAGACCAAGGATCGTCCCAGGGCCTGTTGGAGCGATGTCGCTCCGAGGAACATCGCCAACATGAAGAGGCAGTGGTCCCAGCCTTCCGGAATCACGTGCCCGAAGCCATCAGCCAGCAACGTGAAGACGGTCTGGTCGTCGCCAGGCGCGGGGCCGTCGCCGATCTGGAATTCGCCCGGCTCGTTCTTGGAGACCGCCATGACCGTCTGAAACTCCATGCCTTTGCGCAGATTCGTGAAGACCGTGCCCAAGGCCTCAGGGAAGCGGAGCACGAGCTTATGCGTGCCTGCCGGAATGGTCGCTGTGAACTTGGCGTTCATCATCACGGGATAGCGGTCCGCTTCTCCTTGGCGGGCGGACAGCGCCAGGATCTGCTCAGCCGTCGGAAAGGATTGGAGCGTCCAAGTCATAGGTCGGCCATCGGCTTCGAGGCGCAGGCCGGCGAGAAACTGCCGCCGGCCCGGTTCGACGGACGAAGCCAGGCGGCCGGGCGTGAACATCAGCGCATCGAGATCCTTGATCGGCGCGTCCTTCGGCAGCTGACCGATCAGGAACGAAGGGACGTCGAATTTTACCGTCAGCGCGAAGGCGTTCTTCTCATCGATGACGCCGATGCAGGAGGCTTCCTTCCATTCCGGGTGGGCCCAGAGCAGGGTGGGGAGGATGGCGAGGAGCCAAGGGATCAGGGTGCGCCGCATGGGAAGTCAGTACGACGGCGTACCGTCCCGTTCCAACTTAAAGATCACTTCTTGCCCGGACCTTCTTCGCGGCGGGGCGGGCGCTTCTCCTCCGCATCGCTGGCGCCGGCCGGGCGGGTGTAAAGGACGTTCAGGTCGGCGGCGGCAAGGACCTTGCCTTTCATGGCGGCGAGCAGCGGCTCGACGGTCACGGGCTGAGCGGCGTCCGCGAGACTAGGCTTCGCTGAGAGCGCGAAAAGGGTGAGGACATATTTCTTTTCGCCCGGTCCCTTGGAGTGAGGGGGGGCGTATTCCACGCGATGATGGACGGTGCTCAGGCCCATCTTGCCGAAGTCGGTGGCGTTCTTGACGACGCTCGTGGTCTTCGGGTCGATGTCATGCATCAGCCAGTAGATCTTGGTCTTACCCTCGGGGTCGAGGTGGTGCATGATCAGCACCATGCTTTGCGTGCCTTTGGGCACGCCGCTCCACGCGAGGGGCGGGCTGGCGCTCGCACCGTCGCCGGTGAATTCGACCGGCAGGGCTTCGCCGTCTTTCACCGCAGGGCTGGTGAGCTTGAGCGTCGGGTTCTTTTCGGCTGGTTTCGCTGCCGCGACGATATCGACGGAGCCGGCAGGCGGACCGCCTTTGCCGCCCTTACCGCCTTTCTTGCCGTCGGTCGGGGCGCCAAAGGCCGTAAGGAAGGACAAGAAGGCGATGACGGATAGCTTACGCATGGGAGGATTATGCCAGAGCGCGCCTTAACCGCAGATTAAGCGTCAGCTTATTCTGCGCTGCCGTGCGTATCTTCGCGGCTGCGGAGCGCCCGGGGATGCCGCAAGGCGTCCGGCTCGAAAAACACCTTCTCCATGAAAAGACCGCGGGCGGGTGCGGTGGGCACCTCGGAGGTGATCACGCGTTCCTTGCGGTAGGCGACGAGGCGTTCCGGAGGCATCTTGCCTTCGCCGACGCGGAGGAGGCCGCCGACCAGTCGCCGGACCATCTTATAAAGGAAGCCGCTGCCTTCGGCGACGATCGTGATGCGCTTGCCACGACGTCGGACATCGAGGCGACGTAGTTCCTTCACCGGATTCTCTTTCTCCATACCTTGGCCGTGGTTCGCGCCGAAAGCATAGAAGTCATGCTTTCCGAGGAGGAGTTTGGCGGCCTTGCGCATCTGCTTCACGTCGACGGTCTTGCTGCCCAGCCCGAGGCAGAAGCGGGCCTCCCAGGGCGGCGGATAGCCGTCGCAGATCTCATACCGGTAACGCTTGCCGTTGGCGTGCCAGCGGCAGTGGAAGCCCGGGGCGACGCGCTGCAGGTGGGTCACCAAGAGGCCGTTCTGTTCGCAGGAATTGAGGGCGTGCACCAGGTAGCTGCAAGGGTGCGGCCAGAAGGCGTCGAAATGGAAGCGCTGACCGACGCTGTGCACGCCCGAGTCGGTGCGACCGCTGCCATGGATGTCGATCGGGGTCTTGAGGATACGCGATAGCCGCGCCTCAAGTTCGCCTTCGATCGAAAGACGCCCGGCCTGGACCTGCCAGCCGATATGGTCCGTCCCGTCGTAAGCGACCGTGGCCAAGAAGCGTTCGAGCTTCGGCGTGAAGGGCTTCTTGGTCTTGGCGGGAGGCATGTCAGGAGCCGATGCCGCGGCTGTTAAGGAAGTCCTGCAGCAACACGGCCGCCGCGCGCGAGTCGCGTTCGCCCGTCCGGGCCTGCTGCTTACGTTCGTTGGCCGAGCGTGCCTTGCGTCCGCCCATCTCGTCGGCCGCCTGGCTCGTGAGAGCCTCGTCGACCTTCTCGATCGGCAGGGCGAAGCGTCGGGTGAGCTCGGCCGCGAAGACATCCACCTCATCACAGCGCTTCGTGCGTTCGCCTTCGACGGAAAGAGGGTAGCCGAGGACGAGGAGGGTGACCTTGAGCCGGGCGATCTCCTTGCCGATCTGGGCGAAGCGTTCTTCGGCGGATTCGGCGACCGCGGCGGGCAGGGGGAAGGCGAAGCCGAGTTCGTCGGCATGGCTCAGCCCGACCCGTCGGGAGCCATAATCGATGCCGAGGAAGACCTGAGCCACGGGGTCAAGTTGGGAGACTCTGGCCGATTATTCAACCCGACACGTGGAAGGGGCGGTTTGACACCGCTCCATGCGGGGCTTCCACTGTCGGCATGTCCGCGGAACAGCGCCTGAGCGACCATGAGAGGGCTTTGTACTCCCGGCAGATTCGTCTGCCCGGGGTCGGTGAGTCGGGTCAGTTGCGTCTGCGTGAGGCCAAAGTCCTGCTTCTGGGCGCGGGCGGCTTAGGTTCCCCGGTCGGTCTCTATCTGGCGGCCGCAGGCGTCGGCCTCATCGGCATCGCGGACCCGGACAAGGTCGAGATCTCGAACCTTCATCGTCAGATCGTCCACGGGTTCGATACCCTGGGGCTCCCTAAGACCATTTCCGCCGCGGAGGCCCTCGGAGAGATCAATCCGGGGCTCAAAGTCGTGCTCCATCCGGAAGGCTTCACGATCGACAACGCCGCCGAGCTGGCGGCGCGTTACGACATCGTGGTCGACGGCACCGATAATTTCGCGACCCGTTTCCTGGCGGCGGATTCCTGTGTGCTCGGCAATCGCCCGCTCGTGCATGGCAGCGTCCTGCGCGAAGCCGGTCAGGTCGGAGTCTTCCTGCCCGGCAAAGGGTGTTATCGATGTCTCTATCCCGTGATGCCGGATGCCGGCGCCGTTCCCACGTGCGCCGAGGCCGGCGTCTTCGGCGCGACCTGCGGGGTGATCGGTTCGTGGATGGCTTCCGAGGTCATCGCCGTGCTCCTGGGCAAGCGTGCCGCGTCACGCTTGCAGGTCGTGGATGTCGCCGCCGGCGTTTCCAAGCTGGTCGCCTTGGCGGCCGACCCGGCTTGCCCTTGTTGCGGTGCCGCTCCGACGATCCGTTCGCTCGAGAAGGCAGCTTATGCTCCGACTGCTTGCCAGACCCAATCTCCTATGTCCGAAACTCCCCTCGAAGTGACCGTCGAAGAGGCCCAGCGCCTCTTGTCCGGTCCTAATCCGCCTCTCCTGATCGATGTCCGTGAGGCCGATGAATTCGCCCTCTGTCGGATCGAAGGCGCCCGGCTCATCCCCATGAATTCCGTGCCGACCCGTTTGGCGGAGATTCCTCAGGACGTCCCGGTGCTCGTCCAGTGCCACCATGGCGGCCGGAGCATGAAGGTCACCCAGTTCCTGCGGGCTAAGGGCTATCCCCGGGTCAGCAACGTCAAGGGTGGCATCGAAGCCTGGTCTCTGAAGATCGACCCCAAGGTCCCTCGCTACTGAGCGAGACAAGGCTTGCCGACACCCGTCGGCTGTTCTTTTATTCACGCACACCATGAAGCGTTTCACCTTCCTTCTCGCCCTCGCCGCCCTGAGCGTCGGCTGCACCTCTCGCATCCCTGAGGGTTTCAATCC
>CAIXQT010000359.1 GCA_903921665.1 uncultured Opitutia bacterium | reverse complement strand
GGCCTCGAAGCAGAAGATCGAAAAAGTCACCAAGGACACCGACCGCGACTTCTACATGACCGCCGAGGAGGCCATCGAGTATGGCCTCGCCGACGCGATCGTGAAGAAGCTCTGACGTCGCCCCGCGCGCATGGGCATCGGCGACCGGGCCTATATGCGATCGGCGCGCGCCCCGCGCGAGCCGATCTCCGTCACGGCTTGGGTCGTCGGCATCCTCGTCGGCTTCTTCATCCTGAACCTGATCCAGGAATCCGCGCACGCGGACTTCCTAGGCTGGATGGACCTCGACGAAAGCAAGCCTCGCGGCTGGCAGTGGCTGACGCACGCCCTCCTGCATGAAGGCTTCTGGCACCTCCTCGGCAACTGTCTCATTCTCTGGTGGACCGGGGTGACGGTGGAACAGGAACACGGGCCGGCAAGATTCTTGCAAGTACTCATCGGCGGCGTGCTCATCGGCGCGCTCACCTGGTATCTCACCGGACTCGGCGGACCCCGTGACAGCGGCATGGTCGGCATCTCCGCCGGCGTCTACGCGCTGATGCTCGTCGCATTGCTCGATAAGCTTGAACACCAGATCACGCTGCTGCTTTTCTTTTTCCTGCCAGTCACGCTCAAGGTACGCTGGCTGCTCATCGCGACCTCGCTCTTCACGCTCCTCGGTTGGGGCTTCTCCGAACTTCCGGCACGTCATGACTGGCTCACTTGGAAAGCCGCCTGGCGCGACGGCATCGCGCACTCGGCGCACCTCGGCGGCCTGATCTTCGGCTGGCTGGCGTGGCGCTACCTCAACCGGACAAATTGGGCGCCCAGTTACGCTCAGGTGCAGGAACCCATGCCGACCGACGCGCCTAGCCCCGCCTTCGAGCCCGAGACTGAGGTATTTCCCTCGGGCAACTTACCCTCGCCGGCCCAAGCCCGCGCGGAAATGGACATGCTGCTGGACAAGATTTCCGCCGGGGGATTCGGCTCGCTCACTGCTGGCGAGAAACGTAGGCTCGAAGAACTTAGCGCCCGCCTACGCTGAGTTCACCCACCCCACCCTTTATGCGCCTCAGACTTTTCCTGCTGCCGGTCCTCCTGGCAGCGCTGGCCTCCGCTCAGACCGGCGGCTTCACGACGACTCAATCGATGCAGAACGAGACCCGCGCGACCGCGGCCCTGCTCGAGAAGCTGCACATCAGCAAGAAAGACATGGGCGCGATCGACATGAACTCGGTCGTGAAGACCTACTGCGAGAATCTCGACGGCGCGAAGATGTACTTCACGGCCGAGGAAGTGGATGAGTTCGTCAACCGCTACGGCAAGACCCTCGACCTCTACCTGCAGCGCGGCAACCTGACGCCGGCCTTCGAGATCTACGCCCTCTTCAAGAAGAAGGTCAACGAACGCACGACCTCGAACCTGGCCGCACTCGATCAGCCGATCGACCTCACGCAACCGGGCACCTTCCCCGTCGACCGCAAGAAGTCCGAATGGCCCGCCAACCAGGAAGCCGCCGACGCCCTCTGGGGCCGCCGCCTCCGTCTCGACATGCTGTCGGAACTCCTCGGCGAGGACCGCACGGGCGGCACGAAGGCCCCCAAGGACCACGCGCTCCCGGAAATCACGCCCGAGAAGACCAAGGAAGCCGTCGCCCGCCTCAAGAAGCGCTACGACAAGGGCCGCACCTACCTCAACTTCGACCAGAACGAGGTCGAAGAGATCTTCCTCAACGCCTACTCCAGCCAGTACGACCCGCATTCGACCTTCTTCTCCCAGCATTCGCTCGAGGAGTTCGAGATCGCGATGCGCAACTCGCTCGTCGGCATCGGGGCCACGCTCTCCGACGAAGATGGCTTCTGCGTCATCAAGGACATCCTGCCCGGCGGCCCGCTCGACCTCTCCCGTCAGGCCAAGTCCGGCGACAAGATCATCGGCGTCGGCCAAGGCGCCCAAGGCGAAGTCGAGGATATCGTCGGCATGCGCCTCTCGAAGGCCATCAGCCGCATCCGCGGCAAGCAAGGGACGTCCGTCCGACTGCTCCTCGACCTGGCCGGCGGCGGTCGCAAGACGATTACGCTGAAGCG
>CAIXQT010000358.1 GCA_903921665.1 uncultured Opitutia bacterium | reverse complement strand
CCCTTGGCGGCGACGAGCTTGAAGTCGCCGACGCGGATGGCCTTGTTCTCTTCGTGCAGCCACCAGAGGCTCGGGCGTTCGATGGTGACGTCGCTCTTTAGCGCGGCCACGAGGCTCTTGCCTGGGGCGGCGGGGATGGGCTGGCCTTTCCAGTCGGACGGCTTGGTCACGCCGGCCAGTTCGAGGACGGTTGGAACAATATCGACAACGTGGCCAGGGGAATGGCGGAGTTCGCCCTTGGCGGCGAGGCCGGCGGGCCAGTGGGCGATAAGGGGCGTGCTGATGCCGCCTTCATGCACCCACGTCTTGTGGCGACGGTGCGGGGTATTGGCGGCGCTGGAGAAGCCGGGGCCGATGCTCAGGTAGGTCGCGGCGCTGCCCATGGCGGCTTGCTGGTCGTGGCCGCCGTCGCGGACCATGATCTCGGCGCTGGCGCCGTTATCGGAGGCGAAGAGGATGACGGTGTTCTCGTAGGCTCCCATGGCCTTGAGCTGGGCGATGATGCGACCGATCTCCGCATCCATGCGGTCAACCATCGCGGCGTGGATGGCCATCTTCGTGGCCTGGAAGCGGCGCTGCTCTTCGGTGAGCTCAGACCAGGGCAACGGGCGGTTCACTTCGCCGGCGCCGAGCTTGGCCATCGCGTCAGGGAAGGCGTAGGGCGGGCCGACTTCGGGTTCGATCGCGGAAAGCGTCGTGTTCGTCAGGCCGAGTTCCTTCTGGCGGGCATGACGGGCGGTGCGGAGGGCTTCCCAGCCGGCGAGATACCTATCGCGATACTTGGCGATGTCCTGCGGGAGGGCCTGCAGCGGGAAGTGCGGGGCGATGAATGGGATGTAATGGAAGAACGGCTGGTCCTTGTGGTTGGCCGCATGGTCCTTGAGGCATTCGATGGCGTGGTCGGCCGTGGCGATGGTGGCGTAGTAGCCTTGCTCATCGGCGGGCGGCTTCACCGCGACGTCGTCGATGAAGTTGCCCTTTGAGCTGAAGTAGTTGCCGTGATTGCGCATGTCCAGCGAGCGATCGAAGCCGGCGGCGAGGACGGCTCCGTCGATGTGCCACTTGCCGCTATGGTAGCTGCGATAGCCCGCTGGCTTGAGGAAGTCGGGGAGCAGCCGCGCCCAGGACTGTCGGACGCCTTGGCCGCCGCCGCCGATGCCGGGGAGGGCGTCGCGGTGGATCTGCTGGGCGTAGTAGCCCGAGAGCAGCGCGGAGCGGGAGGGCCAGCAACGGGCGGTGTTATAGAACTGGGTGAACCGCACGCCGTTCTGCGCGAGGCCATCGAGATTCGGCGTGGCGATCTCGCTGCCGTAGGAGCCAAGGTCGGAGTACCCCAGGTCGTCGGCGAGGATGAGCACGACGTTGGGACGCGACGGTGCAGCGAGGGTCGTCAGCGTGGCGAGCAATAGGGCAAACAAGGGGCGCATGGGGGTAAGGGGAAGTTACGAGGCAAGTGACCAGCAGGGCAAAGACGGAAATGGGGTCAGACCCCATTAAGAGGGTCTGACCCCATTGGGTCGGGATGGTTCGACGATTACTTCTTCTTCGGCGGGTTCTTGCCCTGGGCGCTGACGACCTTGGGTCGGTCGATCTTCTTGGCGCCGGCGGGCAGGGTGGCCTGGTCGAAGGGCAGGATCGGACCGTCTTCGAGGACCTTGAGCAGGACCTGCTTCACATAAGTCTTATGAGGGTTACCGGCGTGGAGCTGGATGGCGATGAGGCCTTCGAGGGCGCGGCCCTTCTCGTCGTGATCGATGAAGACCGAGGTCGTCTGGCCGTTGACCTTGTGCTCGAGGCGGTTGCCGCGGGCGATGACCGTGAACTCGTTATACTGGGAGATGTCGGCCTGCACGCGCGGGCGTTCGCCGACCTGCCAGCGCTGGCCCGTAGGGTCCATCACCACATCGACGCCGTTGTAACCGAAGATCCCGCGGCCGCGTTCTTCGTAGGTCATCGCCGTATGGACGTCGGTCGGATGGACGTCGCACTGGTAGCCGAGGATCGTCCAAGGCGTCACTTCGGGCAGACGGCGGCTACGGTATTGCACGCCGGAGTTGTTGTCACCGACGACCTTGACGGTCGCACGGACTTCGAAGTCCTTCGCCTTGCCGTTCCAGATCAGGAACGAATTCGTCTTCGGCTTGCCGACTTCGCTCGCGCCGACGATCACGCCGTCTTCGACTTTCCAGAGTCCAGGTTCGCCGTCCCAGCCCGTGAGATCCTTGCCGTTGAAGAGCGGCGTGAAGCCGTCTTGGGCGAAGACGGGCAATGCGAGGGTGAGCAGGAGGAGGTGTAGTGTCTTCATGGGTTAAGGGTTTAGGCGATGAGCTCTTTGATCGTGCCGTTGCTGTCGCCGTGGCTGTCGACCTTGACGCCATTGCCTTGCAGCAGGGTGAGCCAGAGGTTGCAGAGCGGGGTGCTCTTGCCTTGGAGGGCGAGGTGCTGGCCGAGACGGATGCCGGCGCCGCCCCCGGCGATCAGCGTGGGGCAGTTATCGAGGTAATGGATCGTGCGGATGTTGCTGCCGTAGGCGATCGTGGTGTGGTCGAAGAGGCTGGAGCCGTCGGCCTCCTTCGTGGCCTTGAGTTTGGTGAAGAGCCCGGCCAGCAGCCTGCTTTGCTCAAGGTCGCGCTTCTGGGAGGCTTCCATGCGTTCTCCCGGAGCGTAGTGGCTCATGTCGTGCGAGGCGACCTTCACGCTGAGGCTGGCGAGGAGCGAGCTGACCGGCTGACGGTAGGTGAGCACGCGGGTGCTGTCGGTCTGGAGCGCCGCGACGATGAGGTCATACATCACTTTGATCTCGTCCTTACCGGCGAGGCCGGGCTTGGGCGGAGGGAAGGGG
>CAIXQT010000357.1 GCA_903921665.1 uncultured Opitutia bacterium | reverse complement strand
GGCGATTTTCCTTCGAGCGCTTGCGGCGCTTGTGCTTGTTCATCTTCAGACGACGCTTCTTCTTGAGGCTTCCCATGGGTGATAGTGACTCGCAACTTGGCGACCCCTCGGCCGACAGTAAAGCCGAAACTAAGCCGAAATCGTGGTCTCTTGGACCCAGGCTCCGGCCCCCCAGGCCCTGCTGACGTCCTTACGCAAGCCGGCGTGGTCGAAACCTGCGGGAACGAAGGCGAAACAGGCGCTCCCGCTGCCGGTCATCCGCCAAGGAACCCCCGTCGTTTGAGCGAAAGATTCCAGCGCGACAGGCAAGGCGAGGTGCTTGGCGAAGACCGGTGGAGCCAGATCGTTGCCCAAGGCCGACGGATCCGCCGCGGGCTTCGACAACCAAGCCGCCAGCTCGGCTTCCGCTTGGGCCGCCGGACGATAGGCCCCGGACTTGGCCAGAAGACCATAAGCCTCGGGGGTCGGGATCCCGAACAAAGGCTTCACGAGCACGACCTTCCGGCCGGCCAAGGCGGCACGGGCCGCAGCCGGGAGGACTTCCAGGCGCTCTCCCCTGCCCCGCATGATCGCGGCCTGACCGCGCACGAAGAATGCGCAGTCCGAACCGACCTCCGCGGCGAGCCCCTCGAGGACGTCCGCGCCCAGCGGATCACCGGACGCCTCATCCAGCAGACGCAGCGCGGCCGCGGCGTCGGCACTGCCGCCGCCCAAGCCGGCGCCATGTGGGATCTTCTTAGTGAGATGGAAATGTCCGACGGTGGCGGACGGACGACGCTTCATGTAAGCCGCAGCGGCCTTGAGCACGAGGTTCGTGCCATCGACGGGCAACGTGGCATCATCACACGTCAGCCCCAGCGGCCGACCGACGTCGAGCGTCAGGGTGTCGGCGAGGTCGATCAGCGCCACGAGGCTGACGAGCTCATGGAAGCCATCCGACCGCCGGCCGGTGATGGCCAGCGACAGGTTCAGTTTCGCGTGGGCGGCTGAAACGAGCACGCGACCAAGATGCTCCGCGCCCGCGGCGGAGGCGAGGCGAATCAGCGGCTCAGGCCCGCGGATGCGACTTGCGATGCACCTCGCGCAACTTGGCCACGCTGAGGTGCGTGTAGATCTGCGTGGTCGAAAGCGAGGCGTGGCCGAGCTGCTCCTGGACGAGACGCAGGTCCGCGCCGTTGGAAAGCAGGTGCGTCGCGCACGCATGGCGCAGCTTGTGCGGGGTGAGGTCCGCCGGCAGACCGGCGAGCGCGAGCTTGCGCTTGAGCATGAGCTGCACGGCACGCGGATTCAGGCGTCCGCCGCGCGCGGCCAGCAAGAGCGGCTCGCCGCGGGCGGGTACGCCGCGCAGGGCGAGGTAATCCTTCACGGCTTTGACGGCGCTGTCGCCGACGGGCACGACGCGTTCCTTCGAACCTTTGCCCATCAGCTTCACGAGGCCGCTGCCGAGGTCGAGGTCGCCGCCGTCGATGCCGCAGAGTTCGGATACGCGCAGGCCGCCGCCGTAAAGCAGTTCGAGGATCGCCATGTCGCGGGCGACTTCCTGCGGATCGTCTTTCTCGGAATCCTCCGCGGCGTCCATAAGCGAATCGGTCTGCGCTTCGGTCAGGAACTTCGGCAAGGACTTCGGGAGCTTCGGCAGCACGAGGCCGGCCGCCGGCGTGGTGGTGATGCCACCGCGCTCACGCAGGTCGGCGAGGAACGCGCGCAGCGCCGAGACCTGGTTATGCACGGAGCGGCGATTATGGGTACCCTGCCGCTCGATGACGAAGTCGCGGAGGTTACGGGCGGTCAGCTTCGACCAATCCCCGTCCCAGCCGCCATTGGACTTCATCCAGAGCGCGAAGCCCTTGAGCGAACGCCCGTAGGTCAGGCACGAAAGCGCGGCCAGCCGACGACCGGCCAGCTGTCGCGTCAGGAAATCGGACACCTGGGCCGAACCCGGCCAATCCGTCGGCTCCCCGTCGTCTTGCTGGACGGGGCGACGCTTCACAGCTGCGGCTGCTTGCCGTGCACGGCGCGCACCGTGATGCCGATGCCACCGCGGACGCCGAAGGCGCCGGTGACCTCGCACCACACCGGATCGAGGGCCGCGACGAGGTCGTCGAGGATCTTGTTCGTCAGGTGTTCATGGAACATGCCCTGCTGGCGGTAGCTCCAGTAGTAAAGCTTGAGGGACTTCGATTCCACGATGCGCGGACCCGGTACGTAGCGGATCGTGATCTTGGCGAAGTCGGGCTGGCCGGTAGCCGGGCACAGGCACGTGAACTCTTCCGTCGAGAGCTCGACGGTGTAGTTCCGGCCCGCGTTGCGGTTCGGGAAGGTCTCCAGCGTCTGCTGGGGCTTGTTCTGGGTATTCCCGAGGTGGGAGAGTCCGGTGAGGTCCTGAGGCTGAGTGGCCATGCGGACAGGCAACCAATCCCGACGAAAGAGACAAGCGTCGAACGGCGAAAGGCCTTATCTGCCCCAAACTGCTTGCCTCATTCCGCCGCCGCGGTTGCCTCGGCTATACCCACGCCGCATGCACGTCCGGGCCATCGCCATCCTCGGAGCCACCGGCTCCATCGGCACGACCACCCTCAACGTCGTCCGGGCCCATCCGTCCCGGCTGCGTATCGCCGGCCTGGCCGCCCATTCTCGCTGGCGCGAACTCGTCGGTCCCGCGAAAGAGTTCGGCGTCAGCGTCATCGCGTTGGCCGATCCGGCCGCCGCCGCCGAAGCCCGCGCCTCCGGCGCCTTCCCCGCCGGCACCCGCATCCTCGAGGGCACCGCCGGCCTGACCGAAGTCGCCTGCCTGCCCGAAATCTCGATGGTCGTCTCCGCCGTCGTCGGCACCGCCGGCCTGGCGCCGACGCTCGCCGCGCTCAAGGCGAAGAAGGATGTCGCCCTAGCGAGCAAGGAACTCCTCGTGCTCGCCGGCAAGTTCGTCACCGAAGCCGCCCGTAAATCCGGCGCGCGCCTGCTGCCGGTCGACAGCGAGCACAACGCGATCCACCAGCTGCTCCGCGACAAACCCAAGGGGGATATAGCCCGCCTCATCCTCACGGCCTCAGGCGGCGCCTTCCGCGACACGCCGATCGCCGACCTGAAGCACGTCACGCTCGCCCAAGCGCTCAAGCATCCCAACTGGAGCATGGGCCCTAAGGTCACGATAGATTCCGCGACGATGGCCAATAAGGGACTTGAAGTCATCGAAGCGCGCTGGCTCTTCGACGTCCCCGCCGACCGTATCGACGTCGTGGTGCACCCGCAGAGCATCATCCATTCGTTAGTGACGCTGACCGACGGTAGCCTGCAGGCGCTACTCTCGCCGCCCTCGATGGCCTATCCGATCCAGGACTGCCTCCTCTTCCCGGAACGCCTGCCTTGCCCCGCCCCGCGCCTCGACCTCGCCCAGGCGCTGACGCTCGGCATGACCCCGCCCGACCCGGCCCGTTACCCTTGCCTTGGTCTGGCCCGCGCCGCCGCCAGCACCGGCGGGACCGCTCCGGCGATCTTCAACGCCGCCAACGAGGTCGCGGTGGCCGCCTTCGTGGCCGGGAAACTCCCTTTCACCGGCATCGCCGAACTCGTCGGCCGGGCCTTGGCGGCCGTCTCGGCCTGCGAACCGGCCGATTTGGACGAAGTCCTCGCCGCCGACGCCGAAACCCGCGTCGCCGCGTCCAGGCTCGCCCTGGGCCTCGCCGGTTGAGATAAACCCTCCCTCCCCTTTCTTCCATGGATAATCTTTCTTTCGGCGACCTCCTCGGCTCCCTCTGGGGCATCGCCCTCGTCGTGGCCTTCTTCGGCGGCTCGATCTTCGTCCACGAGCTCGGCCACTTTCTCGCCGCCCGCAAGCGCGGCCTGAAGATCGAGCGCTTCTCGATCGGCTTCGGCCCGCGCCTCTTCGGCTGGACCGGCAAGGATGGCGTCGACTACCGCGTCTCGATCATCCCGCTCGGCGGCTACGTCGCCCTGCCCCAGCTCGCCGACATGGAAGGCATCGAAGGCGCGAGCAGCGAAGAAGCGGAGAAGCTCCCGAAGATCTCCTACGCCGACAAGATGATCGTCTCGGTCATGGGCGCGGTCTTCAACGTCATCTTCGCCTTCGCGCTCGCCTGCATCCTCTGGTTCACCGGCATGCCGGTCGCCGAAGGCACCTCCAGTACCGTCATCGGCTACGTCCCCGAACAACTCGTCACCAGTTCCGGCCACCTCGCCGAGCTCGGCTTGGGCAACACGGTCCCCGGACCGGCCTACAAAGCCGGCCTGCGCTCCGGCGACAAGGTGCTTTCCGTCGACGACAACGCCGTCTCAAACTTCAACCAGATCACCGAGGCGGTGATGCTCGGCAACCGCAAGGACTCCCAAGCCAACCCGACCGCGACCTTCAAGGTCGAACGCGACGGCAAGGTCATCGAGTTCATCGTCCAGCCGGCCCGCATCGAGCTGAACGCGAAGTCCGGCGACAAGGTCCGCATGGCCGGCCTGCAGCCTCGCACCGAAGTCATCATCGGCACGCCGGCGCCGAAATCGCCCGCCGAGAAAGCCGGGCTCAAGGCCGGCGACCGCGTGCTCTCCATCGACGGACAGCCGCTCAACAACACCGTCGAATTCCGCGAACTGCTCCGCAAAGGCGGCGCGAAACCCCGCACGCTCCTCGTCGAACGCGAAGGCGGCGTGAGCGCCAAGGTCGTCATCACCCCGCAGGTGAACACGACGGTCAATCCCGTCAGCATCATCGCCTACGGCGACGACAAGAACCGCCGCTCGCTCATCGTCCTGCCCGCCACCCGCGACCTGCTTACCAAAGACCCGACCGCCGCCCGCGACCAGCTGATGGTGCTCGGTATCTCGCCTGAAGATCCGAGCCTCGCCGACACGCTCAAGATCGGCTCGATCATCGACAAGGTCGACGGCCGCGATCAGATCGTCTCGGTCCGTTCGCTCGATGACCTCGAGAAGGCCGGCTCCGGCGCGGCCCGCGATCTCACGGTCTACTGGAAGCGCGCCAATGGCGACGCAGGTAACCTGACCCTCCGCAACGCCCAGGTCCGTCGCGGCAAGCCGGTCGAACACGCCCAGATCGGCACTTACTTCGTGACGAAGCCGGAACTCGCCTACCGCAACCCCTGGGAAACCTGCTCGGGCATCGTGAAGTCGACCTTCACCACGCTGGGACGCCTCTTCGACCGCGGCTCCGACATCCAGGTGAAGCAGCTGGCCTCGGTGATCTCGATCACGAAGACTTACTACAATCTCTCCGAGGACATCCGCCGCGTGCTCTGGTTCACGGTGCTCATCAACCTGAACCTCGCCGTCCTCAACCTGCTGCCGATCCCCGTCCTCGACGGCGGCCACATGCTCATCGCCACCATCCAACGCTTCACCAAGGGCCTGTTGAACAACAAGGCGGTCATCATCCTGCAGTACACCTTCATGGGCCTCCTGCTCTCGCTGATGGCCTACATCATCCTGCACGACGTCCGCCGTTGCTCCGGGGACAGCGAACTCCAGCTCAAGCAGCAGCTCCTGGAACGCCACGTCTATAAGCAGCAGGACTTCGGCGGGAAGAAGTAGGCCGAGCTGAAAGCTCGGCAGGGCTAGAGTCAGGGCTAGGGCTAGGAATACCTTTTATTCCTAGCCCCACCCCTACCCCTTTCGTTACGTTTGCACTCTCCCGCTTTTGCACCTTATCTCCCCTCACACCCCCATGGAAAAGCCCCTCCCTGAAAACTCCCGTCGCCAGTTCCTCGGCAGCCTCGGCGCCGCCCTTGCGGCCCTCAGTCTCCCGGCCGCGCTCTCGGCCGCCGATGCCGCGAAAGCCGAAACCAAGGCCCTGCCCCGCAAGAAGATCACCGACCCCTACATCTACAAGTTCGCCATCGGCAAGTTCGAGGCCTGGTCCATCAGCGACGGCTACGGCACTTTTAAGAACTGCGTCACGAAGAAGATGTTCCCGAAGTCGGATACGGCCGCGATGACCAAGGCACTCGTCGACCAAGGCGAACGCCCAGACGACGTCACGCTCTACATCAACATCCTGCTCCTGCGTAAGGATAAGGAAGTCATCCTCGTCGACGCCGGCTTCGGCCCGGTCGAACGCGACACGTGGGGCTGGCTAACCCAGGCGATGGCCTCGCCGGAAGTGGGCATCAAGCCGGAGGAGGTCACGCACGCCCTGCTCAGCCACTCGCACATCGACCACATCGGCGGGTTTACCAGCAAGGGTCGCATCCTCTTCCCCAACGCCGCCCTGCACGTCCTGCAGACCGAAGTCGATTTCTG
>CAIXQT010000356.1 GCA_903921665.1 uncultured Opitutia bacterium | reverse complement strand
CGCGGGGAGGCGCACCTTGACGATGTCCTCGAGCTCACGCTCCTTTTCTTGCTTGGAGTGCTGGGAGACGAGGAGTTCCTTTTCCTCGGCTTCGGAACCGGAGTGCTTGGACTTGGCGAGGCGCTGGACGTGCGGCTCGATCTTGGCGAGGCGCGAGAGCAGGGCCTTCTTGGTCATCTCGTCGAAACCCTGGCTGCTCATCATAGTCCGGGTGAGGTCGAAGATGGTCTCGCTGTCGGCCTTCTTGCCATCGGCGGGGGCCAGGATGCTGGCGATGAGTTCCTTGTCCTTGATCAGCTCGTTGGCCAGCGGGATGCGGGCCGTGGAATTGGATTCAAGCGACTCGGTGTCGATGGACGAGAGGATGGCGCCGAGCAGCGAGGGGTTGATCAGCTGGGCGACGATGTCGGCGTACTTCTTGGAATCGCGGTTCTTGATGATCCAGATGATCACCGGAGCGCGGAGTTCGCGGGTCTCGAGCCACTGCGCGAAGCGGCCGGCGACGGCGGCGGCGAGCTCCTGGTCGCACAGGTACGCGATGGATTCGGAGACGAGCTTGGCGGAGCCGCTCTTGGTGCCGCCGATGTCGCGGTTGCGGAGCAGGTCGAACGCGCGTTCGGACCAGTTGTCGCCGTGGTGGGCGCGCACGAGGTCGAGCAGGCTGCGGATCTTCTCGGTGGTGTGAGGGATGTTCAGCGCGACGAAGGCGAGGTCGCTTTCGGTGCAGAGAGCGATGATCTCGGAGGCGGTGGGGCTGGCGGTCTCGACGTTTTCAACGGCGGAGCGGAAGAACTTATCGCGGTTCCAGATGCCGCCGAGGATGGCCGGCAGATTGTCGCGCTTGCGGGCGGTCTCGAGCTTCTTGATCTCCTTGGCCAGATCGGCGGAGACCTTGTCGAGGTTGGCGGCGGTGGCGGCGGAGCGGGTCTCAGAGGCGGAGGCGGCGGCGAGTTCTTCGAGCAGGACGAGCTTACGCTCGAAGTTCGGGGCGCTTTCGTACTGGGCGAAAAGGTCTTCGCCGAGGTCCTTAGGTGCCTCGAGAAGGGCGTACAGCCCGCCCTTACGCTCGGGGACGAGGATGGCGCGGTCCTTGCGAAGGGCGGCGCGGGCCTTGGTCCACCAAGACTTGAAGGAAGTGGCACGGTCCTTGCCGGCAGGCAGGGAGGCGAAGTAGATGCGGTCGAGGTTGGCTTCGAGGGCGTAGGAGGTGCACTCGCCGGTGGGGTACTCGGCGAGGAGGGCCTTCACGACGCCAGCGGGGTCGTTGGCGACCAGGTTGGCGATCTCAGCCTTGGTGGCATCGGCGTAAGCCTTGGCTACCACGCCGTTAGGATTGATGACCTCGATCTTGCCGAGGAAGAAGGCCGCGTCCATGGCATGGGCTTTCTTGTTCTGTTCCGGGAAGTCGACGGTCAGGCGCTTGGTGGCCTCGTCATAGGTTCGGATGACACCGATGCCCCAGGCTTGGTGAAGGCAGAAGGCCGGCTGACCCGTGGCGACCAGATCGATGGCGGCCTGCAGGGAGTTGATTTTACCACCTTGTGGGTTGAGGGCCTTGTTGCTCATTGCAAAAGTGGGTTTTGGGGATAACAATTCTCACTTGCAAGCAGGAAGGCGGGGGGCTTTGGGGTCTACGCCCCGATGGCTCTCCTGACCTGCGTCACCTATGGCCTTTAAGCCCGAAAAACCCTCAATCCACGGCGAAACCCCCGAGACCCTCGGAGAGCGGCTGGTCGCGGACGGTCACCCTCGCTACCGGGCTGGTCAGATTTTCGAATGGCTCTACCCCCGCCGGGCTGAAACCCCGGACGCGATGACCAACCTTCCGGCCAACCTGCGGGCTTGGTTGGCGGCTAATTACGATTCCGAGGCGACCAGTCTGGTCCAGCGCAAGGCGTCTTCGGATGTCACCCAAAAGATCCTCCAGCGGCTCCGGGATGGCTCCCTGATCGAGACGGTCATCATCCGGGCCCCCATGGAGGGGGTGGGGCAGGAAAAGTCCCGCCGGACCATCTGCATCTCGACCCAGGTGGGGTGCGCCTATGGCTGCAAGTTCTGCGCCTCAGGCCTCGAGGGCTGGAAGCGCGACCTTTCGGTCGGCGAAATCGTCTCCCAGCTCGTCCAGGTCTGCCGCATCGAGGACAAGGCCGACCCGGCCCGCGCCGCTGAGGGCCTCGCATCATTCGACAACATCGTCGTGATGGGCATGGGCGAGCCGCTCGCCAACTACGACAACCTCCTCGCCGCGCTCCGCATCGTCAACGCTCCCTGGGGCTTCGGCTTCGGCGCCCGTCGCGTGACGATTTCCACCTCGGGCGTCGTGCCCAAGATTCTTAAGCTCGCCGAGGAGCCGCTGGGCTTCCGGCTGGCGATCAGCCTGCACGGGGCGACCAATGAGGTCCGCAACCAGATCATGCCGGTGAACAAGAAGTTCCCGCTGGAAGAGCTCATCCCCGCCGCCAAGGCCTTCGCCCGCAAGCATGGCCGCATGCTGACTTTGGAGTTCATCCTGATCGAGGATATCAACGACTCGCTCGACCAGGCCAAGCGGCTCGCCGTCATCGCCCGCGAGCTGCACGCGCACGTCAATCTGATCCCGTATAACAAGGTCGAAGGCCTCCCTTGGGTGCGGCCGTCCCTCACGCGCCAGGACCGGTTCGTGAAGGAGCTGCGCGCGCTCGGCGTGACGGCGACACTTCGTCGCGAGAAGGGGCACGATATCGATGCCGCGTGCGGGCAGTTGCGCTTGCAGACGGAGAAGGCCGAAGCCGGCGGCGCCTCGCCGCCCCCTGCGGCCGCTTAGGCCGTCAGCGCGGCCGCGAAGGCCTTGCGGTCCGGCGCCTTGAAGAAGGCCGTGCCCGCGACGAAGGTATCCGCGCCCGCCTCGCGGCAGCGCAGGCCGGTCTCGACGTTGATGCCGCCGTCGACCTCGAGGCGGAAGTTCGCGCCGCGCTTCGCGCGTTCGGCCGCGATGAAGCGGATGCTGTCGAGGACGGAAGGGATGAAGGACTGGCCGCCGAAGCCCGGGAAGACCGTCATGCAGAGCACGAGGTCGACGTCGTCCAGGTAGGGCAACACGCGACGCGGGTCCGCGTCCGGGTTCATCGCGATGCCGGCGGAAATCCCGGCCGCCTTGATCGCGGCGATGGTCTTGGCGACGTCGTGATCGGCCTCGACATGCACGGTGAGTCGCTCGGCGCCCGCCTTGACGAAGGCCTCGACGTAGCGGTCGGGGTGGCTGAGCATCAGGTGCACGTCGAAATGCAGCTTGGTCAGCGGACGCAGGTCGGCGACGACCTGCGGGCCGAAGCTGATATTGGGCACGAAATGCCCGTCCATGATGTCGACATGGAGCCAGGTCAGCCCGGCTGCTTCCACCGTGCGGACACCCTGCGCGAACGCGCCGTGGTCGGCGGCGAGCAGGGAGGGGGCGACGATGGCGGGGTTCATGTTTACCAGGCGGTCGTCGCGGCTTCGCGGATCTGGGCGGCGATGTCGCCGAAGAGGGGCGCCCCGAGGCTGAGTTCCTCCGCCGCGGGGTCGCCCGCGACCTGCAGCGTAGCGGTCGATTTGAAGACGCGGTCCTTGAACAGGCTTCGCTTGCCGCCGTCGACCGTCAGGGTGCAGCGTACTTCGAAGGTCACGCGATAGCTCGTGAAGGTATAGGCGTCGCCGGTCTTGGTCGTGAAGCCGTCGCGCTGGTAACGCGTGACCTCGGCTTCGAGCACCGCATCACCGGGGCCGATCTTGATGCGCGGATCCGCGGCCAAGGCTTCGACAATCTTGCCGTGCAGCACGGCGTGCGTGCCGGTCCGGGCGGTGGCGTTGCGGATCGGAGCGACCTCGATGTGATGAAAGGCGGCCTTGGGTCCGCCGAGGCGGTAGGCGGAGCAGCCGCTCAGCACGGCGACGAAGAGGATGAACAGCCGCTTCATCGCCGTTCGGTTTCGGTCGCCGACTTCGGGGCTTCCTTCTTGAAGCCGAGCGCGTCGAGGTCTTCGCCGATGACCTGCGGCTTGGTTTCGCCGATGGTCCGCGGGCGGGGGTAGCTGCCGAGCAGGCGGTCCGCGAGGGTCTTCGGCGGATTAGGATCTTTCTGGATCCGCGCGAGCAGCTCCTCTGCTTCCTTGGCGGCCGCGGACTCGGGGG
>CAIXQT010000355.1 GCA_903921665.1 uncultured Opitutia bacterium | reverse complement strand
GATTCGGCCATGACGCGGACCGCATGGCGGAAGACTTCCTTGCCGTTCATCCGCAGGAAGTGCTTGCCGTCGCGGAGCGAGTCGGCGGTCGCCGGAGCGGCCGAGCCGCCGCCCGCGCAATGGAGGAGTTCGGCGTTATTGCCGTCGGCCCCGAGGATGTTGCCCAGCAGGCCGACGTTTTTCTCATCGGTGGTCTCGAGCAAGGCGGCGCCGGCGCCGTCACCGAAGAGTACGCAGGTCGTCCGGTCGGACCAATCCACCACGCTGGAGAGTTTTTCGGCTCCGACGACGAGGGCTCGGCGATAGGAACCGGAGCGCATCATGTCCTTGGCGACCTGGAGCGCGTAGACGAAGCCCGAGCAGGCCGCCGAGACGTCGAAGCAGGGGATGTCGCGGCGCAGGCCTAGCTTGGCCTGCAGGAGGCAGGCGGTGGACGGGAAGGGGACGTCCGGCGTCATCGTGGCGACGATCAGCAGGTCGATATCGGCGGGGGTCAGGCCGGCGCGTTCCAACGCCTTGGTGGCCGCCTTGGCGCCCATGTCCGAAGGGTTCTCCCCCGGTCCGGCGATACGGCGTTCCGCGATGCCCGAGCGGGTCTTGATCCACTCGTCGGAGGTGTCCACCATCTTGGACAGTTCGGCATTGGTGAGCGTGCGTTCCGGGGTGTGGACCCCGATGGCCCGAATGAAGACTGATAGCTCAGCGCTGCTCATCGATGCGTGAGAAAAGACCCCTTGGGCGGGGAAGGGAACACTAAAACCTCAGGCTTCCTCCGGGGTGGAGGAAATCACCGTATTCGCCTCCGCCAACGAGGTCAGCATGCGATGTCCGGCGCCATGGCCGAGGGCTTCGAGTCCCAGGCGGATGGCGCTGGCGATGCCTTGGCGATTGCTCGATCCGTGGGCCTTCATGACGAGGCCGGTGAGGCCGAGGAGCGGGGCTCCGCCGTAACGTTCCGGCTTCAGCTTGCCTTTAAGGTCGCGGAGGAGCGGGAACATGGCGATGCCGCCGGCCAGATAGACCGGATTGCTCTTCACCTTGCTGCCGACCATGTCGCGAACCATGTAGACGAGGCCTTCGAGGGTCTTGAGGATGACGTTGCCGGTGAAACCGTCTGTCACGACGACGTCACAAGCGTCTCCGAAGACGTCGAAGCCTTCCACGGGCCCGATGTAATTGATCCGATTGCCCATGGCCTTGAGCAGGGCGTGTGTACGATTGATGCGCGGGCCTCCTTTGCCTTCTTCGGTGCCGACCGTCAGCAGGCCGACGCGAGGGCTGGCGATACCGAGGGCGCTTTGGGCATAGATGGAGCCGAGGACGGCGTTGTGGACCATCTGGGCAGGGGTGGCCTCTGGGTTGGCGCCCACGTCCAGCATGATGAAATGTCCTTCGCGGCGCGGCATGATCGCCGCGAGGGCCGGGCGTTCGGCACCATCCATCGGGCGGACCTTGATCGTGCCGGCGGCGACGAGTGCCTTGGTATTACCGGTCGAGACGACGGCCTCTACTTCGCCGGCCTTGAGCATCTCGAGCGCGATCACCATCGAGGAGTCGCGCTTGGACTTCAGCACGGCCATGGGAGCGTCATCCGACGCCACGATGCTCGCGGCGTTGCGATAGATGACCCGGCTGTTCTTCAGGGCGCGGTGCTCGCTGGCGAGCATGCGCAG
>CAIXQT010000354.1 GCA_903921665.1 uncultured Opitutia bacterium | reverse complement strand
GCGAAGTTGAAGCGACGGCCGCCTTTGACGACCTTCGAGCAACGGTTGATGTGGACGACCTTGTCGTTGAATTCGGAAGCAGGGGCGTCGTTGCGGTTGTCGCGACGAGGGCCGCGACCAGGGCCGCCAGGACCATTGCGACGGCCGCCGGGACCACCAGGGCCACCAGGACCACGGCGATCGCCGCCGGGACCGGAACGGCCAGGGCCGGCGGGGGCAGCGGGGGCGGAGGCGGCGGGAGCCGCGGCGGGGGTGTTTTCTGCGCTCATGAAATTAGAAGGTCAGGCCGGCCTGGCGGGCGGCTTCGGCGAAGGATTTCACGGTGCCGTGATAACGGCGACCGGCGCGGTCGAAGACGACGGTCGTGAGACCGGCGGCCTTGGCCTTGGCGCCGAAAGCAGCTCCGAAAGCGGTCGCGCCGCCGACGTTGGCCTTCAGCTTCTGTCCGCGGAGATCCTTGGAGGTGGTGGAGAGGGAGACGAGGGTCACGCCCTTGTCGTCGTCGATGGCCTGCGCGTAGAGGTGCAGGTGCGTGAGCTTGAGAGCCAGGCGGGGACGGGCAGCGGTGCCGCGCACCGTCTTGCGGATGCGCCAGCGGCGCTTCTGCGCCAGGAGATTCTTCTTCTGCAGTTTCATGGAATGTGTTCGGTGCGGGCGGATTAGGCCGTCTTCTTGCCTTCCTTACGGCGGACGAATTCACCTTCGACGCGGACGCCCTTACCCTTGTAAGGCTCGACCGGCTTGTAGAGCTTGATCGAGGAAGCGACCTGGCCGACCATGTGGCGATCGGCGCCGGTGATGACCAGCTTGGTGCCGTCGGTGACGACGACGTTCACGCCGGCGGGGACGGTGTAGCGGATCGGGTGGGAGTAACCGAGGGCGAGATCGAGGACGTTACCCTTGAGGGCGGCCTTGAAACCGACGCCTTCAATGAGAAGGGTCTTGGAGTAACCGGTGGCGACGCCTTCGCACATGTTGCGGATGATGGCGCGGACGGTGCCGTGGAGGGCGCCGGCGGTGCCGGGCTTCAAGATCTTACCGTCCTTGTCCTTGACCTCGGTGAGGTCAGTGACGTTGACGATCTTGGCGTCCGTAACGACGCCGATCTCCTTCGGGAAGGGTTTCGAGAGTTCGCCCTTCGGTCCCTTGACGACGACGACATTGTCCTTCACGGACACGGTCACCTTGTCGGGAATATTGACGGGCTGCTTACCAATTCGGCTCATTGAGTTGCTTGTTTAAGGGTTGGACGGATTACCAGACCTTCGCCAGGAGCTCGCCACCGACCTTCTGGCGGCGGGCTTCGGCGTCGGTCATGACGCCACGGGAGGTGGTGAGGATGGAGACGCCCATGCCGCCGATGACTTTCGGGACAGAGGTGTAACCGGCGTAGACGCGACGACCTGGGGTCGAGACGCGCTCGATGCTGGTGATCGCCGGGACGCCGGCGACGTACTTGAGGCTGAGTTCGAGGACGGGGAGACCTTCGCGCTCGGCCTTGCGGGCGGCAGCGACGTAACCGGCGTCGACGAGGATCTTGGCGACGCCTTCACGAAGGCGGGACCACTGCACGGTGATCACGGCCTTGTTGGCCTGCGAACCGTTGCGGATGGAGGTGAGGAAATCCCCGATGGTGTCAGTAGAAGCGGACATGGTTTTGTTTTTGCTGTTGGATTACCAGGAGGCCTTGGTGACGCCGGGAATCTGGCCGTTGAGCGCGAGCTCGCGGAAGGTGATACGGGAAAGGCCGAACTTGCGGATGAACGCACGCGGACGACCGGAGATGGAGCAGCGGTTCTTCTGGCGGACCTTGGACGAGCTGCGGGGGAGCTTCGCCAGCGCACGCTGGGCTTCGTAGAAGGCTTCTTCGGTGACCTTGGGGTCAGCGAGGGTCTTCTTCAGTTCGGCGCGCTTGGCGGCGTACTTCTTGACGAGGCGGTCGCGCTTGAGGGCGCGCTGGATGACGGACTTCTTGGCCATGCTGGTAAGGAGTGTTTGAGGATTAGGCCTTGGCGGCGGCGGTGGCGGTGGCAGCAGCCGCGTCAGCGGAGCTGGAGCGACGGAACGGCATGCCGAGGAGGCGGAGCAGATCGCGACCTTCGTCGTCGTTGTGAGCGGAAGTCACGATGATCACGTCCAGGCCGATGTTGGCGCGCTGGGAACCGTCAGCCTGGGTCTCAGGGAAGATGGTGTGGTCGGAGATGCCGAGGGAGTAGTTGCCGCGACCGTCGAGGCGGTTCGAGGTACCGCGGAAGTCGCGGATCATCGGGAGGGCCACCGCGGTGAGGCGGAGGTAGAATTCCCACATGCGAGCACCGCGGAGGGTGACGACGCAGCCGAGGGACATCCCTTCGCGCACCTTGAAGGCGGCGACCGACTTGGAAGCCTTGGTGATGATGGGCTTCTGGCCGGAGAGCTTGGTGATTTCCTTCACGACTTCGGCGATATGGCCTTTGTCGGCTTCGGCCTTGAAGGCGGAGTTGAGGACGATCTTCTTCAGGTTCGGGACCTGATGGACGTTGGTGTAGCCACGGCTCTTGATGAGCTCGGGGACGACCTTCTCGAGGTAGTACTTTTTCAGGTAAGGGACGGTTGCCATTTTCGTGTTAAGTCTCGGGGGGTTTCGTCAGGATTACTTCTTGGCGGCCTTGGCCGGCTTCTTGGCGCGACGGGCGTCCCAGAGGGAGCCCAGCATCACGTTGGAGCGGTGGATGGGGGCTTCACGCTCGGTGATGCCGCCCTGCCCGTCCTGGGTGCGCTTGAGGTGGCGCTTGACGAGGTTCAGGCCCTCGATGGTGACGCGTTCGTCAGCACGGTTGTAGCTGACGATCTTGCCACGCTTGCCTTTTTCGGCGCCGGAGATGACGACGACTTCGTCACCCTTCTTGATGTCGGTCTTGGACATGGT
>CAIXQT010000353.1 GCA_903921665.1 uncultured Opitutia bacterium | reverse complement strand
GCTTCTTCGCGGTAGTCGTTGAAGAAGAAGGTCACGTGCGGGAACTTCTCGGTCTCGGCCGTGCGGAACTGCGGGATGCCTTGTTTGGCGACCCACTCGCCGAGGATGTTCACCATCTTGGCAGGCTTGTCGAAGACCACGTTAGGGCAGAGGCCCTTCTCGTAGTTGGTGAGGGTGGCGTAGAAGATCTTGAGCAGCTTCGCGCGGGGGAAGCCCTTGAACTCCGGATCGATGAAGGCGCGGGTGATCTCGCGCGGACGGTCGCCACGGAAGTTGAAGAAGAGCACCGAGTCGCCGTCCTGGATGAAGGCCGTGCCCTTGATGCGGGTGGCGGGGACGAACTCGTCGCCGGTCGTATTGGAGTCGGTCGGCTTGTCGTAATAGGCCTGCACGGCTTCGGCGGCCGAAGCGGCTTCGGGGGCCGGGGCGCCGGTGAGGGCGTCGTAAGCGGTCTTCACGCGTTCCCAGCGGTTGTCGCGGTCCATGGCCCAGAAACGGCCGGCGACGCTGGCGACCTGGCCGACGCCGATCTTCACGAGTTCGGCTTCGAGTTGCTTGAGGTAGCCGAGGCCGGAGGTGGGCGGGCTATCGCGGCCATCCATGAAGGCGTGCACGTAGACCTTCGAGAGGCCTTCTTCCTTCAGCAGGCGCAGCAGGGCGTAGAGGTGGGGGAGGGTGGAGTGGACGCCGGCTTCGGAGCAGAGGCCCATCAGGTGGACCGCGCCGCCGGTGGCCTTGACGTTCTCGACCAGGCCGCGGAAGGCCTTGATCTGGCGCATGGCAGCCGGATCGGTGAGGCCCTTGTCGATGCGGACGATCTCCTGGTCGACGATGCGACCCGCGCCGATGTTCTGGTGGCCGACTTCGGAATTACCCATGATGCCGACCGGCAGGCCGACATCGAGGCCGTGGGCCATGATCTCGGTGCGGGGCCAATCCTTGGTTAGGCCGCGCGAGACCGGGATGTTCGCTAGCTTCACAGCGTTGAACTTGTCATGCTTGGGGTTGTGGTTTTCGCCCCAACCGTCGCGGATCACCAGAAGTACGGGTTTCATAAGTGGATAGGAGGTAGAGATAGGGCGGACTTGCCCCCGCTGGCAAGAAGCAGGTGCGCCGGCTCAGGTGCAAAAGTGCAAATCGGGGCCAAGGCCCCTGTGCAAAAGTGCAAAAGTCTGTCTTGGGTTGGGGCGCCACTGCGTGGCGTCCGTTCGCCAGTTTGCTGCGGATAGGCCGTCAGCTGACTATTCTCTACGAATCCGGGCCAACGGACGCGAGGCAGTCGCGTCCCTGCCTTCCCACATTTGCACCTTTGCACTTTTGCACCTTTGCACATAAATCGAGCCATGCCCCGCATCCTCCTCGCTCTGCTCGGAATGGCGTTTTGCGCCGTCGCCTCGGCCGCCACGGTCGAGAAACTCACCATCGACGGCAAAGCCGTGACCGTGAAGGTCCCGGAGAAAGCGGCGCCCGGTAAGCCCTGGCTTTGGGTCGGTGAGTTCGGCGGCCACCTGAAGTCGCTCGAGGACGGACTCGTCGCCCAGGGCTGGCACGTCGTCTACGTCGGCGTGAGCAATCAGTTCGGCTCCGCCCGCTCGATGGCGACCTGGGAAAAGGCCTACGAGGAATTCCATGGCAAGCGTGGCTTCTCCGCCAAGCCGGCGCTTCTTGGGATCTCGCGTGGCGGGCTTTACGTGAACGCCTGGGCGCGCCTGCACCCGGATCGCGTCAGCGTGCTCTACCTCGACAACGCCGTGTGCGATATCCGTTCCTGGCCAGGCGGCGTCGCCCTCACGCATCAGAGCAAGGGCAGTGCTAACGACTGGAAACTTTACAAGACCGAGTTCGGTTATGCGAACGACGATGAAGCCAAGGCCAAGTCGCTGCAGCCGGCCGAAGGACTTCTCCCCGCCATCAAGGCCGGCGTGTTCCTGATCTCGTGTCATGGCACCGCCGACAAGACCGTGCCCTTCGAGGACAACGCCGCGCATGTCATCAAGCTCTGGCAGGACAACGGCGGCCGCGTGAAGCTCTTTCCTAAGGCCGGCGGCGATCACCATCCCCACGGTCTGCCGGATCCCAAGCCCCTCATCGAGGTCCTGACGGCGGAGGCCAAATAACGAGGGTGGGGCGCCACTGCGTCGCGTCCGTTGGCTTAAGGAGCTGCGGAGGACGATCCGGTCAACAGCGGGCACGCAGAGCCCGCCCACCCTGAGGCAGATTAGGACAGCACGTGGTGCTATCCCTACCCAATCAGGCCTCCACCCAGCGGCCCTTTTCCTTGATGAGGTCGACGAGGCGTTCGACGGCTTCTTCCTGGGGAACGTTGAACTTGAAGGGGGTCTTGCCGACGTAGAGGTTGATCTTGCCAGGGGCGCCGCCGACGTACCCGAAGTCGGCGTCGGCCATCTCGCCGGGTCCGTTGACGATGCAGCCCATGACGGCGATGGTGACGGACTTGAGGTGGCCGGTGCGTTCCTTGATCTTGAGGGTCGTCGACTGGATATCAAAGAGGGTACGGCCGCAGCTCGGGCAGGCGACATACTCGGTCTTGGTCTGGCGCATGCGCGCCCCCTGCAGGATATCGTAAGCGAGCGTGAGCGACTTCGCCGAAGAGGTCGGCGTCTCGCACGACAGTAAGTCGCCATAGCCGTCGACGAGCAGGCCGCCGGCGAAGATCGAGGCCTCGATAAGGCGAGACTGGAAGCCAGCGTCGAGGCGCACGGCATTGGCGACCGTGGCACGGATCCACAGCGGGGCTTCGAGCTGAGCGACGTCGGCGCAGCGCACGAGTTCGCGGACCGTACCCGTCGCGTGCAGGCCTTCCTGCGGCTGCGAAGACGTGAGGATCAGTCGGCCGGCGGGAATGGCTGAGAGTTCCTTGGCGAGCGCGGCGAGCGTCTGGCCGTCGAGGTCGGCGGCGAGGATGGCGTCATGCTTCGTCACGGCTTCGCCCCAGGCTTTGACTTCGGCACCATCGGTGGCGGCGAAGGCTTTGACGACCACCAGACGGCTGCCGGAGCCGTCGAAAGGGAAATCGGAGGGGGAAAGGCTCGTCTCGACGAACAAGGCCGGGACGGCCTGTCCGAGGGCTTTGCGCAGGGAGCGTAGGCCGGAGGCATGGGCAGGGTCGTCGAGGCGCACCAGCAGGCCTTCGGCGCGGACTTCGCGCTGGGCCGCATGAGCGTCAAGGAGCTCCTTCGCCGCGGCCTGCCAATCGGCGAGGCCGGCGATGCTCCGGACGATCACGCGGGGGACTTCGCCGGAACCGGCGAGGCATTTCGACGAAAGCGCGATGAGTTCGGTCTCACGACGGACGAACGAGAAAGGGTCGGCCGGGTCGGCGGGAAGCTTGACCGACGAAGCGGCGCCGAGCGCGGCGAATCCTTCGGCGCGGCTGACGATCTCTCGGCAGACCGGGATCTCATGCCACGGGTCTTCCGTAAGCGAAACGCGGACCGTGTCGCCCAGTCCGTCTGCGAGGAGCGAACCGATGCCGATGGCGGACTTGATGCGGGCGTCTTCGCCTTCGCCGGCCTCGGTCACGCCGAGGTGCAGCGGGTAGTCCATGCCGAGGTCCGTCATACGGGCGGCCGCGAGGCGGTAGGCCTCGACCATCACCTTCGGGTTCGAGGACTTCATCGACAGGATCATGTCCTTGAAGCCGTGGGATTCCGCGATGCGAATGAATTCGAGGGCGGACTCCACCATTCCGTTCGGTGAGTCGCCGAAGCGGTTCATGATGCGATCCGAGAGCGATCCGTGGTTGGTGCCGATGCGGAGCGAGCGGCCCAGGGCCTTGGCGCGGAGCACCAGCGGCGTGAAGGCCTCGTGGAGGCGCTCCAGCTCTTCGGCGTAGGCGGCGTCGGTGTATTCCAGCACCGCGAACTTCTTCTTGTCGGCGTAGTTGCCCGGGTTCACGCGGACCTTCTCCACGTGTTCGACCGCTTCCATCGCGGCGACCGGGAGGAAATGGATGTCGGCGACCAGCGGCTGAGTGAAGCCCGCCGCGCGGAACTGCCGGTGGATGTCCTTGAGCGCGATCGCCGCGGCCTTGTTCGGGGCCGTGATGCGGATGATCTCGCAGCCCGCTTCCGCCAGGCGGATGGCTTGGGCGACCGTCGCCGCGACGTCCTCAGTGTCGGAGGTCGTCATCGACTGCAGCCGGATCGGGTTGTTCCCTCCCACGGCCACGGCACCTACGTTCACGACGCGGGTGAGGCGGCGGACCGTGCGGTGGCGGGAGGGACAATAGTCCGAGGGCATGGGGTCATCTCAACCCCTTTGCCCTCAGCCGTCAACGAGCGTCAGAAATCCCAGCGCCAGGTGGAGGGAATCCACTGGTAGCCCTTGCGGCCGTTCGGGACCACCACGCCCAGGCCGGGCCAGGGGAGGTGGAAGCCGTAGGCGCGTTCCTTCGTGGCGGCGATCTCAGCGAAGACCTTCTTGCGGGTGGCGACGGCCACTTCCGGGTTATGGTCGAAATCGATGAACCAGTTCGGGTCTTCGAGCATCAGCACGTGGTTGTGCGCGAGGTCGGAGAGATGGAGCAGGGATTGCCCGTCGGACTTGATGCGGTAGATCGCATGGCCGTCGGTGTGACCCGGGGCAGCGAGGATCGTGATCGCGCCATCGAGGATTTGGTCGCCGTCTTTGTGCAGCACTAGGCTCGGCTGGAGGACGTCGAACGAATTACGGACGCTCTTGATCATGCCCTTGATGTCGTCGGTGCGGTGCGACTTCGAGAAGTCGGGCTCCTTGCCGCGCCAGAAATC
>CAIXQT010000352.1 GCA_903921665.1 uncultured Opitutia bacterium | reverse complement strand
TTCCCGTTTTACGTCGGCGACATGGCCCGCCTCGTCCGCGCGCTGATCCAGTACTTCCTCGAGGAGGCCGGCGCCAACGGCTACACCGAGGTCCACGCGCCGTTGCTCGTCAACGCCGCGTCCGCTACCGCCACGGGCCAGCTGCCCGACAAGGAAGGGCAGATGTACCACGCCCAGACGGATGATTTCTACCTGATCCCGACGGCCGAGGTGCCGGTCACGAACTTCTTCCGCGACGAGATCCTCGACGAAGCTTCTCTGCCGGTGAAGCGCGTCGGCTACACGCCTTGCTTCCGCCGCGAGGCCGGCAGCTGGGGCGCGCACGTCCGCGGCCTGAACCGTCTCCATCAGTTCGACAAGGTCGAGCTCGTCAAGTGGACCCATCCGGACAAGTCTTTCGAAGAACTCGAACTCCTCCGCGGCGACGCCGAACGTCTGCTCCAGAAGCTCGACCTGCCTTACCGCGTGCTGATGATCTGCGCCGGCGACATCGGTTTCTCGCACAGCAAGCAGTACGACCTCGAAGTCTGGGCCGGCGGCCAGAAGCGCTGGCTCGAAGTCTCGAGCTGCTCCAACTTCACCGACTTCCAGGCCCGTCGCGCGGGGATACGTTTCCGCCCGAAGGATGGGAAACCGGAGTTCGTCCACACCCTCAACGGTTCCGGCCTCGGCCTGCCGCGCGTCCTCGCCGCCATCCTGGAGAACAACCTCCAGGCCGACGGCACCGTGCGCGTGCCCGAGGCGCTTCGTCGCTGGTACGGCAAGGAAACGCTGTCGTTCTGACGTCCGCTTTGGATTGGCAGGGCTTCGCTGCGGCTTAGTCTGACCGCGTGCCGACGAATCTCCCCAGCCCCGACGCCCTGCGTGCGGCCGCTTCGCGGCTGCCACGGCTGCCGTCCGCGCCGGCTGCTTCCGGTCCGGTCGTGGTCGCCGTCTCGGGCGGTGCGGATTCGGTCTACCTGCTTTGCGCGCTCTGGGCGGACGAAGCCGTACGGCCGAGACTGCGCGTCCTGCATTTCGATCACCGCGTGCGCGGCGAGGCTTCCGCGGATGATGCGCGCTTCGTCGCGGCGTTATGCGCCGCCCTTGCCGTGCCATGCGCGCTCGGAAGCAGGGGAGAGCAGGGCGCCGCTTCCGAGGCGGACCTGCGTTTCGCCCGAGATGCTTTTTTCGCCGAGCAGCGTCGGCTTCTGGGTTTCGAACTCCTCTGTACCGCGCATCACCTCGATGACGTCGTCGAGAATGCGTTACTCCGGCTTGCCCGTGGCGCCGGGCTGGCGGGCCTCGCCGCCCCGCGCGTCCTGCAGGAGTTTCGCGACGGCCACCGTCGCTGGCGTCCGCTGATCGAAGCCGGCCTCGATAAGCAGACGTTGCTCGCCGCCCTGCTGGCCGCCGGGATTCCTTGGCGCGAAGACGCGACAAACGCGCTCCCGGTCGCCGCCCGTAATCGTATCCGCCTCTGGCTATCCCAGGGCGGAGAAACCGCGCTGGGCGCAGGCTATGCCGAAGGTTTCGCCCGCTCGACCCGCATCCTCGGCGAGGCTCAGTCTGCCTTGGCGCAGTGGGCCCGGGAGCTGGGCTGCATCGTCCTGCCTGATGGCTCGATGCCCGTGGCCGCCTTGAAGGGCCGACCGGCCGCGTTGATCCAGGCATGCCTTCGCGAATTCCTTTACGCCCATGGCGTAGGCGAGCCGGGCCCGAAATCGCTTCATCCGGTGGCGCAGGCGATCGCCGAAGGTGCGGACGCCCGGGCGGCCGTGCGTGGACTGATCGTTGGGGTGCGGCGCGGCGTGCTGGCCGTCATGGCGGAGCTGCCGGCCTTCGGAGTCGTCGAACGGCGGTTACCGATCGGCCAGCCCGACGACGAGTGCGGCCTTCTGGCCGAGCATGCCGACGTCGATGCATCCCTCTGGGCAAGTCTATCCCGCGGTGACATTTCGCCCGCCAAGGAAGTCTACGTCCTCCCTCAGGTCGCGGCTCTCGCTTGGCGCGGGCGCACGGAGGGAGACCGCTATCAGCCTCTCGGCTCGCCCGGATCGGCCAAGCTATCCGATTTGCTCATCAATCGTAAAATCCCCGCGGAAAGGCGGGAAGCCATCCCGGTCGTATTGGTCGGTGGAGAAATCCTCTGGGTGCCTGGCCTGCCGCCGGCCGAATCGGCGCGGTTGGCGGGCCCGACGAAGGGGGCTCTCCGGTTGACTTGGCTTGGCCCCTGCTTAGGTTAAATCTTCTGCCCATGAGTCAAAACGACCAGCCGGATGATAATAAGAACGGCCCCCGCATGAACGCCAAACCCGTGCTCGTCTGGTTGCTCCTGATGGCCGTCATCATCGCCCTTTTCAATATCCCGGGGACTTCGACCGCCAACGCTCCCCAGCGCCTCACCATCTCCCAGGTCTTGGATTACTCCAAGTCGCACAAGATCAAGAGCGTGTCGATCCGGGGCGACCGCAGCGGCGGCGAAGGCTGGGCTCAGCTCAGCGGCGAGCTGGTCGTCGCCAATGCCGAGGCCGGCGAAAAGGCCAAATTCGTGTCCGAAGGCGTCGTCACGCCGGACGACCGCAAGCTGCTTCGTGCCAACATCCCCAACGACGCGATCAGCGACGTCGTCGAGCAGACCGGGATGACCATGTTCCTGACTTCCGTCCTCCCGCAGCTGCTCATCGCCGGCGTCGTGTTGTTCATGATGTACCGGTTCCTGAAGAACGCCAACCGCGGCGCCATGCAGTTCGCGAAGTCGCGCGCGCGTCTCAACGCCAACGAAAAGGAATCCACGACCTTCAAGGACGTCGCCGGTTGCGACGAAGCCAAGGAAGAGGTGAAGGAGATCGTCGACTTCCTCAAGGACCCGAAGCGCTTCACGAAGATCGGCGCGAGCATCCCCAAGGGCGTGCTCATGGTCGGTCCGCCCGGAACGGGCAAGACGCTGCTGGCTCGCGCCGTCGCCGGGGAGGCGGGCGTGCCTTTTCTCAGCATCAGTGGCTCCGACTTCGTCGAGATGTTCGTCGGCGTGGGCGCGGCCCGCGTCCGTGACACCTTCGAGCAGGCCCGCAAGCTCGCCCCCTGCATCATCTTCATCGACGAAATCGACGCGGTCGGCCGCCAGCGTGGCGCCGGCGTCGGCGGCGGCAACGACGAGCGCGAGCAGACGCTCAATTCGCTGCTCGTCGAGATGGATGGTTTCGACGGACAGGCCGGCGTGATCGTCATCGGCGCCACCAATCGTTCCGACGTGCTCGACGCCGCCTTGCTCCGCCCAGGTCGTTTCGACCGCCAGGTCTTCGTCGACCTGCCCGACTTGCGTGGCCGCGAGGCCGTCCTGGCCGTCCACGCCAAGCGTTTCCAGCTTGCTCCTTCCGTCGACCTTCAGCGCGTCGCGCGTATCACCACCGGCATGTCCGGCGCCGAC
>CAIXQT010000351.1 GCA_903921665.1 uncultured Opitutia bacterium | reverse complement strand
AGGCCGCGGTTCTCGTGCGCGCCTTCGATGAGGCCCGGGATGTCGGCCATCACGATGCGGTCGAAGCGGTCGGTGTAGTCGATCACGCCCACGTTGACGTGGAGGGTCGTGAACGGATACGGCGCCATCTTCGGACGGGCGGCCGTGAGGAGGTTCGTCAGGGTCGACTTGCCGGCGTTCGGGTAGCCCACGAGGCCGATGTCGGCGATCGTCTTAAGCACGATGCGGAACTTGCCTTCTTCGCCCGGGTAGCCGGGAGTCGTGCGACGCGGAGCCTGGTTGACCGAGCTCTTGAAGTTCATGTTGCCCATGCCGCCCTTACCGCCGGCGAGGAGCACGACGCGTTCGCCGTGTTCGGTCAGCTCGGCCACGAGACGGTTGGAGCCTTCTTCGAGGACCTGCGTGCCCGGAGGCACCGGCAGGATCAGGTCGCCACCATCGGGACCGGCGCACTGGCGGCCCATGCCCGGAGCGCCGTTGCGGGCGCGGCGGTGCGGCTGCCAGCGGTAGGCCTGGAGGTCGCCTTCGTTACGGTCGCAGACCAGGACGACGTCGCCGCCCTTGCCGCCGTTACCGCCGTCGGGACCGCCCTTCGGGATGAATTTCTCGCGACGGAAGCTGACGCAGCCGTGGCCGCCGTCACCGGACTTCAGTTCAACCTTGGCTTCGTCGATAAACATTTGCCCCAAGGTAGGGCCTCCCTGGCCCCGAGGGCGAGGAGGAAAGGCGTCGGCTTAGCGCTCCAGCCCGCGGGAACGGCGCAACCAGCGCTCGATCGGCGAGAAGAAGATGAGGTCCGCCAGCAGGCCGACACCCACGACGACAAGCATCACGCCCACGACCTGATCCATGCGAAGCAGCTCGCGGCCAGCATGCAGGAGTGACCCCAGGCCGAAGCCTGAGAGAATCACCACGAAAATCTCTGCCGCCATGAGCGAACGCCAGGCGAAGGCCCACCCCTGCTTGAGGCCGCTGATGATGCCAGGCAAAGCGGCGGGGAAGATCACGTGTGTCCAGAGGTGCCAGCCGCGGGAACCCATGGTCATCGCCGCGCGGAGGTAAAGTGGCTGGACGGAGAGGACGGACTCCTGCACCGCGATGACGACGGCCCAGACCGTGCCCATCACGACGACGAACAGGACCGCAGCTTCGTTCTGGCCGAAGGCGATGATCGCCACCGGGACCCAGCAGACCGAAGGGAGCGTCTGCAGGCCGAGCGACAGGATGCCGATGGTATCACGGGCTAGGCTCGAACGAGCGCAAAGGGCCCCGACCGGGATACCGATGGCGGCGCCGATGACGAAACCGAGCATCAGGCGACGCATCGTGACCCACGTGGCCGAAGCCAGGGAGCCGTCGCGAAGCGCGGACCAGAACCATTCGCCGATTTGCGTGGGCGCGGGGACAAGCACGTCGTCGACGCGACCGGAACGGACGAACCACTCCCAGCCGCCGAGGATCAGCAGGCCGATGACGATCGGGACGAGGGCGCGAGGGGTCTTCATCCGAGGCCCTCCTTAGTTTCGGCGAGGTGAGCGGAAAGGGCGGTGGTGATATCGGCGGCCAAGGTGGCCAAGGCCGGATCGTTGATCCGGCGCGGGCGAGGCAGGTCGATGTTGAAGACCTGACGGACACGGCCCGGGTTGGGCGAAAGGAGCACGACGCGGTCCCCGAGGCAGACCGCTTCGCGGATGTTATGCGTCACTAGGACGATGGTCTTCTTACGCTGCGTGAAGATCTTCTGGATGTCCCCGTAAAGCTGGTCACGCGTGAGCGCATCGAGCGCAGAGAACGGCTCATCCATCAGGAGCACACGCGGATTAGGGGCGAGCGAACGCGCGAGGGCCACGCGCTGGCGCATGCCGCCGGAAAGCTCGTGCGGATGGGCCCTCTCCTTGTCGGCCAGGCCGACGAGGTCGAGATAGTAGCGAGCGGCTTCGGTGCGCTCGGCGTCGGTGAGACCCGGCTTGAGGCGCAGGCCGAAGAGCACGTTCTCCAAGGCGTCGAGCCAGGGGAAGAGCGCATCCTGCTGGAACATCACGAGACGATCACGGCCCGGCTCGACGACATCGGCGCCATCGAGTTTGATTGAACCTTCGTCGACCTGCTCCAAGCCCGCGAGCAAGCTGAGCAAGGTGGATTTGCCGCAGCCCGACGGACCGACGAGCACGAGGAATTCGCCTTCCTTCACCTGCAGGTTGATGTCCTCCACCGCCGTGACGAGACCCGCGCGACCGTTGAAGCGCTTGGTGACGTTACGCAGCGTGAGCTGGGAACTGGATTCGTTGGGCAGAGGGGCCGGCATGGCGGGACAGGATTAGCGGGGGCGGGCTCGAAGAATGCAAGGAGGGTTACTTGCGGACGACCGGAAGGTCATCGACCAGGGCCTGCAGCAGCGGCGCCACCGGGGCTTCGCCGGCCAGTAGTCCGCAGGCGCGGGAGTCGGCCTGAGCCTTGCCGAAGGCTTCCGTCAGGCGACGAAGGCGCAGGGCGGGGTCTTCGGGCAGGTCCCAGCGGATACGACGCAGCGCTGGCGAGATGAGCGCGGCCTTCGGTGCGGCGGAACGAGATTCGGCACCTAGGGCTTCGCGGGAGAGGCGCTCGAGCAGCACGGGGTCGGCGGACAGACGGTCGCGGAGCAGGTAGTGCGAACGGACGAAGGCCTTCACCGCATCCCCCTTGCCATCGAGGGCCTTCTGGGAAGAAGCCAGGACGGTGATGATCGAATCACGGTTCTCGACGAGGACCTCGCCGCCGAAATCATCCACCAGGCGCGTCACCCAAGGTTCGACCGTCCAAGCGGCATCGACGTCGCCACGTTTGAAGAGCGCGATGAGCTCGGCGTTCTGCGCCGGGAGCACTTGGGCATCGCCGCCGGCGATGGTGATATTGAGGCCGCCTGAACGCAGCCAGACACGGGCATCGACGTCCTGCGTGTTGCCAAGTTGCGGCGTCGCGACGCGACGGCCCCGGAAATCCGCGGCCGTGCGCAGCGGCGAACCCTTACGGACGACCAAGGCGTTGCCGCCGGACGCGACCGGAGCCAGGACGCGGATCGAGCGACCCTTGGTACGCACGTGGGCGTTGATGACCGGCGAGGCGCCGACATAGGTCACATCGATCGCGCCGGCGACAAGCGCCTCCATCGCTGACGGACCGGCGTTGAAAGAACGCCACTCCAACTTAACCCCGGCCGGAAGGTTGGCCTGATGAAAGTCTTTCCCTTCTCGTTCCAGCTGGCGTGCGGCAAGTGCCGGCGCGTGCGTCAGATTAGGGAAAAAGCCCACCCGCAAAACGACTGGCTGTTCGGCCGCGGCCAAGGAGGACACGGCGAGAAGAGCGAGGATAAGAGATCGCATGGCGGACATGATGGGCGGAGACAGACTGCACGGTTAATTTATGACTACATTAGTTAAGATAACATGATTAGATGTCGAGCCTATAAAATTCCTCATGTTTAAACACTTAAACATATGATTATCAATTATTTGTGTTAAAAAAACCAACAACGAACCACAAGCTGGCTCCGACGACCATGGCCGTCGCGACCCAACCCAGGATGCTGACCCAGCGCGGTGCGACGAAAGGGCCCATCAGCTGGGCGTCGCCGGTCATGCGGACGAGCGGCCAGCACGCGAAGCCGAGCTGCAGGCTGAGGATGACCTGACTCCAGATAAGCAAGTTCTCCACCCTGCCCTCTCCGGCCAGCCCGATGACCAACAAGGCGGGGGCGAGCGCCGCCAGGCGGGTCGCGACGCGCACGATCCAGCCGGCCTTCTTGATCTTCAGGAAGCCTTCCAGGACGATCTGTCCGGCCATGGTCCCGGTGATGGTGGCGTTCTGGCCCGAGGCGAGCAACGCCACGGCGAAAAGGGTCCCGGCGATGGTCGAACCCAGCGCGCCGTCGAGCAGCCGATGGGCTTCGCGGATATCCGTTACGCCGGTCTGGCCGGACTGATGGAAGACGGCCGAGCTGAGCACCAGGAGGCCGGCGTTGACGAAGAACGCGAAGGACAGCGCCAAGGTGGAGTCATAGGTCGCGAAACGCATGGCCTCCCGCCGCTCGGTCTCCGTCGTGCCTTGGGCGCGCAGGCCCACGATCGACGAGTGGAGATAGAGGTTATGCGGCATCACCGTGGCGCCCACGATGCCGAGCGCGACGAAGAGCATGCCGGGGCGCGTCAGCACTTCCGAAGTCGGCACGAAGCCTTTGACGAGGTCCGCCATGACCGGCTGCGCCAGCAGGAGCTGGACGCCGATGCAGGCCGCGATCGTCAGAACCAGCACGGCCACGAGCGATTCCAGCCAGCGGTAGCCGAGGCGCGTCAACGCGAGCAGGACGAGCACGTCGAGCGCGGTGATGATGGCGCCGAAGAACAGCGGGATACCGAAGAGGATCTGCAGGGCGATGGCGGAGCCGAGGAGCTCGGCGAGGTCCATGGCGACGATGCCCAGCTGGGCCGCGAACCAGAGGAACTTCCCGACGGCGGGGGAATAACGCTCGCGGCACGCCTGGGCGAGGTCGAGGCCGGTGGCGACGTTGAGGCGCACGCAGAGGTGCTGGAACAGGATCGCCATCAGGTTCGACAGCAGGATGACCCAGAGCAGCGCGTAACCGAACTGCGAACCGCCCGCGAGGTCGGTCGCCCAGTTGCCCGGATCCATGTAGCCGACCGACACGAGGAAACCCGGCCCGACGAAACCCAGGAACCGGCGGAAAGCGCTCAGGCGCGAGTCCGTGCGGGCTTGGTTCGGTGCGGCTGTCCTCATCAGAGTTGAGCATCACCTGCCCGTCGGCGGTGTCAACCCGCGGCCTGCCGGACGGAAGCCGCCGCCAGGATCGTCCACACCGCCGTCCGCCACGCATGCGAACGAACCAGACTAACCAAAGCCGGCGACGACGGCCCCTCGGCTTGCAGACGACGATGACAAGGCACGGACCAAAGTCCTGTGAGGAGCCAAGCCGCGGCGACCAGTGCCACGCCGAAGATTTCACCGGTCCGAGACCAGCTCAGGATATGCCCGGCCAACTGCGCCAACAGCAACGGCCCGACGACCCAGCCGACTCGCCGCGTGTAGGCCTCATGGGCCTCCGCGAAGCCTTCGGCGCGCCAGCGGGCGAAATCCGGATAGGTGCAGAGCAGGATCAGCCACGACACGCCGGCCATGGCGCAGTCGACGCAGGCCACGCCCAGCTTGAGCAAATGAAGGTCCATGAAGGTACCGAAGCCAGTTTTGCCCTTTGCACAACCCGGCGAGACGTTAAACCCAAGGCATGCCCCGCCTCTTCCTCGGCCTCCTCCTTGGCGCCCTGCTCGCGCTCGTCCCCGCCGGCGCGCAGGAGACCCCGCCCAACTTCGT
>CAIXQT010000350.1 GCA_903921665.1 uncultured Opitutia bacterium | reverse complement strand
GCGATCACGATCGTCGGCGGTGGCGACACCGCCACGGCGGCCAAGAAGTTCGGCGTCGACACCAAGGTCTCGCATTGCTCGACCGGCGGCGGCGCTTCCCTCGAATACCTCGAAGGCAAGGTCCTCCCCGGCGTCGCGGCCCTCTCGGCCTGAACTGCGCCAGACCCTCGTAAACACGCATCCAAACCACTCCCATGTCCAAACGCACTCCCCTCATCGCCGGTAACTGGAAGATGAACAAGACGGCCACCGAAGGCACTGACCTCGTCAAGGCCATCGCCGCCGCCGTCGGCATCGAATCCGCCGTCCAGGTGGTCCTCTGCCCGCCCTTCACCGCGCTTTCCGCGGTCAGCGCCGCCGCCGAAGGCACCCATCTCTCCGTGGGCGCCCAGAACATGCATGACAAGACGAACGGCGCCTTCACCGGCGAAGTCTCGGCCGCCATGCTCCGCGACCTGCACGTCACCCATGTGATCCTCGGCCACAGCGAGCGCCGGGCGATCTTCGGCGAAGACGACGCCTTCATCAACCGCAAGGTCAACGCCGCCCTGGCCGCGTCCCTCAAGCCCATCCTCTGCGTCGGCGAGCTGCTCTCCGAGCGCGAAGCCGGCACCACGAACGCCGTGGTGAAGCGTCAGGTCGAGCTGGGTCTCGCCGTCGTCCCCGCGGGCAAGGCCGAACAGGTCATCATCGCCTATGAGCCCGTCTGGGCGATCGGCACCGGCAAGACCGCCACCCCGGCCATGGCCCAGGAAGTGCACGCCTTCATCCGCTCGTTGCTCGTTTCCCAGTTCGGCGCCGAGACCGCGGGCCGCGTCCGCATCCTCTACGGCGGATCGATGAAGCCCGACAACGCCGACGCCCTGCTCGCTGAGCATGACATCGACGGCGGCCTGATCGGTGGAGCCTCGCTCGAGGCCAAGAGCTTCGTCGACCTCGTCCAGAGCGCCGCGAAGTCCCTGACGCGCTAAGTTCGATCCTCCCGACCTTAGGCCGGCGACGGGATAAGCCCCACTAGGGCTTTCCCTTTGCCGGCCTAATAGTTTGGAAAGTGCCTAATGGTGAGCAGGGGAGGGTTTAAATGAAATAAATCAATCATTAGTGTGTAAGTTACTAAAATTCAGCATGTTGTGGGAGTAATTTACACCCAATTCACAGGTTGTTAGGGGTTCCACTCCCAGTCTACCCCCGAAAAGCGACTAAAACCGCTTAAATTTGGGTTGCGAAGGGGTTCCGCCTTTCGTGCTTCTTCGGTCAAAAAACCCGCCAATCCATTCGTCTGAACGCGATGCGCAAGCTCCTCGAATTCCTCAACCGCCCGGCACCCCGTGGCAACTTCTTCGCCCGGGGCGTCAATGCCGCCCCTTTCCAGATCATCGTCTGCCTGCTCATCACCGGCGTCGTCGTCGCCGCCGCGGTCAATGAGTACGCGACCAACAAGTATCTGAACGTCGGATACACGCCTGATCAGCCTGTCGCCTTCGACCACTCTTTCCACGCCGGCCCTGATTCCGTCCTGGGTCTCGACTGTCGCTATTGCCACAACTTCGTCGACAAGTCCGGCCACTCGAACGTCCCGACGACCAACACCTGTTGGAACTGCCACAGCCAGGTGAAGTCCGACAGTCCGGCGCTGGCGCTCGTGAAGAAGAGCATGGAGACCGGCGAAGCGATCCGCTGGGTCAAGGTCCACAAGGTGCCTGACTACGTTTACTTCAACCACGCGGTCCACGTGAACCGCGGCGTCAGCTGCGTCGAGTGCCACGGACGCATCGACCAGCAGGTCGTCGTCGGCCAGCAGAAGTCGCTCAACATGTCCTTCTGCCTCGATTGCCACCGTAATCCCGAGCAGGTCCTGCGCCCCGTCGACAAGGTCACCGACCTGGCTTACAAGGCCGCGTCGCCCGCCGCCCAGACGGAGGCCGGCACGAAGTTCGTCCACGACTGGAAGGTCAATCCGCCCCAGAGCTGCTCGGGCTGCCACCGCTAATCCCCAACCCTTTTCCGATGAGCAAGAAAGTCTTTGAACACCCCGCCGCCCAGCCTGGCGAGCCGACTGGTCCTTCGTACTGGCGCAGCCTCGAAGAGCGCAACAAGTCGCCCGAGTTCCGCACCCGCGCCGAACGCGAGTTCGTCGAAGGCGCCTCCGCCATCACCAGCGTCGAGCGTCGTGAGTTCCTGATGCTGATGGGCGCTTCTTTCGGCCTCGCCGGTCTCGGCCTCGCCGGTTGCCGCGAACCCCGCAACCACACGCTTCCTTACGCCAAGCAGCCGGAGAACACGATTCCCGGCGTCGCGACTTACTACGCTTCCTCTTTCCCCGGCGAGTTCGCCAACCAGCCGATCCTCGTCGAGACGCACCAGCACCGCCCGACCAAGATCGAAGGTAATCCGAGCCACCGTGCCAATGGCGGCGCCTCTTCAAAGTTCGCCCAGGCCAGCGTGCTCGACATGTACGATCCGGACCGCGCGATGGCTTCCTCCGTCGCCGACGCCCGCGCGTTCGTGCGTGGGCTCGCCACCGCCGCCAAGGCCGACGCCGGCGCGGGTCTCGCCTTCCTCGCCCGTCCGTCCACTTCGCCCACGCGCGCCCGTCTCGTCGCCGGCCTCAAGGCCGCCTACCCGAAGGCCCGCTGGGTCGAATACACGCCGGTCGCCCAGAACCGCGCCGACGCCGTCCTCGGCGCCCGTGCGCTTCCCGATTACGCCAAGGCCCGCCGCGTGCTGAGCCTCGACCGCGATTTCCTCGGCGCGCATGACGCGACCGTCGAAGACACCCGCGCCTATTCCTCCGCCCGCCGCGCCGACACGGCTGAGCAGGCCGAGAAGATGACGCGCCTCTACGTCGTCGAATCCACCTTCTCGCTGACCGGCGCCGCCGCCGACCACCGTCTCCGCGCCTCGTCCTCCCACATCTCCGGCCTGGCGATCCTGTTCGCCGCCGAAGTCCTCGCGCAGACCGGCAACGCCTCGTCCCTCAAGGGCAAGGTCTCCGGCATCAACGTCGAGGCCAAGTGGGTGACCGAATGCGTCGCCGATCTCGTCAAGGCCAAGGGCGAAGCCCTCATCGTCGCCGGTGACCATCTGTCCGACGACGCGCATCGCGCCGTCTTCCTCGCCAACCAGGCTCTCGGCGCCGCCGTCAAGTACGTCGCCGCTCCGCTTCCTTCGTCGCTGACGATCGCCGCCCTCGCCGCCAAGCCCGCCGACACCCTCGTCATCCTCGGTGGCAACCCGGTCTACGACGCTCCCGGTGACGTCAACTTCAGCGCCGCCATCAAGGCCGCCAAGACCGTCGTCCGCCTCGGTTACCATGGCGCATCCTTCGATGAGACCTCCGCCGCCGTGAAGGCCGCCGGCGGAACCTTCCTCGCCGCTTCCCATTACCTCGAGAGCTGGTCCGACGG
>CAIXQT010000349.1 GCA_903921665.1 uncultured Opitutia bacterium | reverse complement strand
CGCTTGCCCTTCATCTGGCAAACGAAGCCGACGCCGCAGGCGTCATGCTCAAACTGGGGGTCGTAAAGACCCTGTTTTTCGGGAAGTCCGGGATTCTTCATTTCTGGTGTGGGCAAAAGTGGTCGGATGGGCTGGCGGCTAAGCCGCCGGGTGCCTTGGCGGTAACCGCAAGACGGCTAAATCTAGTGGGCAATAATCCCCCCCTGTCAAAGGCAACTTGTGGATTGGTCGGAGGGGGGTGGAACCGGTTTTTCGTGCCAACTTCCCGCGTGGACAAACGGCCGTCTGCTTTTGGTTAATTTTGTTAGGAAAAAGCCCAAAGTGCGACACGCGGATGCCGGCGCAGTCCTTTGCCCGCCTCGGCCTGTCCGCCTGCGTCTCCCTTGACTTTGCCGCCCGCCCGCCCGACTTACCAAGCCATGAAAGCCGACAACGACCTTTACCGACAGTTGCGCGAGTTGCCGGCCGCCCAGCTCTGGAACGTCGAGGTCCCGAAGTTCGACCAGCTCGGCCCCAAGGAGCGCAACCAGCAGGTCGCCCTGGTCCGGGCGGTCGGCGTGGTCTTCTCGACCTCCCGCAATCCGGAGATGAAGGCGGCGGTGAAGGCTTGGATGATCGGCCTCCTGCAGGACCCTTCCGAAAAGATCCGTCGCTATGCCACCGCCGCCATCCCGAAGCTCGGCGGCGATGAGGAGTCGGAGCGCAAGCTGATCGATATCCTTAAGACGACCGACGTCGACCGCGAGAAGAAGAAGGTCGCCTCGGCCCTCGAGAAGATCGGCGGCGCGGCGACCCTCAAGGCCGTCTCAGGTTCGGGCGAGAAGCTCATCGACGAGCAGAAGGTCCGGGCCAGCGTGGCCCGTCAAGGCGGTCCGAGCGTCGTGCGCCTCGATGCCGTCGTGCCCAAGCAGCCTGGCCTGCGGCTGCACCTGCGCTGCCGCAAGGGGCTTGAATCGATCGTCGCCGACGAAGTGCGTGAAGACGAAGGCCGCGGCGGCAAGTTCCGCGTGGTCGAAGTCCGCGGCTGCTTCGTCGTCGTCGAGCCAAAGGACGTGTTCACGCTCGGTGAACTTTATCAGCTGCGCTGTTTCGATACCGCCGCCTTCTTCCTGGCCTTCATCCGTGAGCCCGGTTCGGCCGAGGCGCTCGAGGTGCTGGCCAAGGCCATCGCTTCGCCGCTCACCGAGAAGATCATGCTGGCGCTCACGCAGGGCGCGGCCCGCTATCGTCTCAGCATGGTGTCCGAGGGCAACCATGACGACGCCGTCGCCAAGGTCGCCAAGAAGGCCTTCGAGCTGAATCCGCGCGTGCTCAACGACGCCCGCGAATCCCCGTGGTCCGTCGACGTCCACTTCGACGAACGCAGCGCCTTGGTCGAGCTGCGTCCGCGTATCTCGCCGAACCCTCGTCTTTACTACCGTACGGACGCCATCAACGCGGCCTCGCACCCGCCGCTGGCAGCCTGCCTGGTGCGCGTCGCCGGACGACAGGACAAGGAGATCGTCTGGGACCCGTTCTGCGGTTCCGGTCTGGAGCTCATCGAATCCGCGTTGGCCGGCGGGGTGGGGCAGGTGGTCGGCACGGACATCGACCCGGCCGCCATCGCGATCGCTGAAGCCAACTTCAAGGCCGCCAAGCTGCCTGGCACCAAGGCGGCTTTCTACCCCTGCGACTTCCGCGACATCATCCGCATCCCGGAACTCGACCGCGGCAAGGTCTCGCTCGTGATCTCGAATCCGCCGCTCGGCCGTCGCGTCCGCGTGCCGAACATGCACGGACTCTTCACCGACCTCTTCAAGATCGCCTCCGAAGTCCTGCGTCCGAACGGACGTCTCGTCTTCATCAACCCGCTGCGTCTCTCGTCCGTCGACCCGACCCTACGTCTGGAATCCAGTCGCACCGTCGACCTCGGCGGCTACGACTGCCGTCTCGAGGTCTACCGTAAGCGCTAAGCCGCCATGAGGACGACCCTGCGCGCCAGCTTGTTCGTCCTCGTCGTGTTGCTCCTCGGTTGCGCTGACCCTAAGCCGGAACTCGTCCAGGCGGAGGCGCATCTGACGGCGCTCCGTAGCGCCGGGCTCGTACCCAAGGCGCTGGGCGATATCGAGGTCGCGGCGGTCCGTTGGATTCAGCCGCAGCCCACACGCTGGCAGCGACAGGGCCGTCCCTTCTGGTGGGCCGGACTGCGTAGTACCGAAGGCACGGCGGGTTATCTTGCCTGGACGGACGAAGGGCGGCTCATCGACTTCAGTGTCGAAGGTCTGCGTGAAGTGGCGTCGGCACAGGCCTTCGTTATTTCAGGAGTGCCGCCTATCCAGCAGTTTCCGATGCGGCAGCCGGATGGTTCGCTCGTCGCTTCCGGCTGCGTGCCGACGGCGGGCGCCAGCCTGATCGCCTTCTGGTCGGCCCGTCCGGGAATCGCGGCCTGGGGCCGGGCAGGGGAGCAAGATTTGGTTCGTCGCTTGCGCGGTCGGATACGGATGGGGGTCTTCCCGGATCTCGAGGGTTATACGGACGGCAAGATGTCCCTCGCGGGCGCCTTTCCAGACGAGCTTGCCGAAGCCCTGCAGGCCGACGCCGATGAGCGGGGCGTCGATGTCGACGTCGCGCTCTCGGGTTATGACCGCCGGCTTCTCGGCGCAGAATTTTCCGCCGGACGCCCCGTGCTGGTCTCCTGCGTGGTACTCCTGCCGCGTAAGCCTGAGCTCAGCTGGGGTCATCAGGTCGTCGGAGTCGGACGCGCTGAGGTCGCTGGCGCCCATTACGTCGGCGTCATCGACAACTTCTTTACGCCGCGGATTTCCGGCAGCATCCGCTGGATCGAGGAGGAGCGCGTCGGTCAGCTCGTGCTCGTGCGGCCTCGGCGTTGAGGTGCTTTATTTGGCTTCGGCGCGGACCTTCGTGTTCCACGCTTCCCAGCGCCCAGCTAGTTCCTTGAGCTTGGCCGGTTCGCTCGTCGCGAGGTCCTTCGTCTCGCCGACGTCGGCTTCGAGGTCGAAGAGGTGCTGGCCGCCTTGCTGGTCGCGGACGTATTTCCATTTGCCGGAGCGCACGGCCGCCTGTCTAGCGATGGCGAAGAAGAGGTTCTCGTGAGGGGCGGCCGGAGTCGGCGTGCCGAGGAACGGTGTCAGATCGATGCCATCGAGGCCGGCCGGTGCTGGGATGGCTGCGGCGGCGAGGCAGGTCGGAAGGATATCAAGCGAGCTGACCGGGTGGGTGAAGGCGCGGCCGGCGGGCCACTTGGCCGGATAGCGGGCGAGGAAGGGCACACGGATGCCGCCTTCAAAGAGATTCCACTTATAGTCCCGTAGGGGAGTGTTCTCACTGCGGAGTTCCGGGTGGCCTCCGTTATCGGCGAAGAAGAAGACCAGCGTGTCTTGTTCCAGTCCAGCCGCCTTCAAGCTGTCGAGGATACGTCCGACGGCTTCGTCCAATGCGACGATGGTCGCCACCGTATCGGCGCGGGCGGTGTCGCCGGGGAACTGCTTCGCATAGCGAGCGGCTTCGCCGGGTCGGGCCGTGAAGACTTTCGGGATGTCGACGACTTTACCTACGGCCTGGCCCTTTTCGAAGTCCTCCTGATGGATCATCGCGTCCTTCGTGGTGCGCAGGATGTGCGGCGCATTGAACGTGACCGTCAGCGCGAATGGCTTGTCCGTATTGCGTCGGATGAACTCGGTCGCCTCGCGGGCGAACAGGTCGGTGCTGTATTCCTGAAAGACCTCCACCTTACCGTTGCGCGCCAGCTTGGGGTGGAAGTAATCGATGAAGGGGCTCGAGGTCGCTGAGACCAGCGTCTCGTCGAAGCAGCCGCGTTCGTGGGGCATCGGTCCGGCACTATGCCATTTGCCGAAGAGGGCCGTGCGGTAGCCTGCTGACTTCAGCAGTCCCGGCAGGAGCGGGAGGTTCGTCGGGATGCCGTCACGGTTGCCGTTGAAGCCGAAACGCTGCTGGTAGCGCCCCGTGAGAAAACCGGCCCGGGACGGGCCGCAGAGCGGGGCGGTCGAGTAGCCGGAGGTGAACTTGACACCTTGCTTGGCGAGGCGATCGATGTTCGGTGTTTTCACCACGTCGCGGAAGAGACAGCTCACGTCGCCGCTGCCGAGATCGTCGACCAGCATGATGACCACGTTCGGCTTCGTCCGGTCTGCAGCCGTGAGCGCGACGCCGCAGGTGAGGAAGAGGAGGGCAAGCAGGGCACGCATGGAAGGAAGCGTGTCTCATCCGTCGCCGGGCACAAGCGACCGGCGGAGCGTTCTTCGGGCATTTTCTCACGGAATGCCAGCTGGCTGTCGGATTCGTCCAACGCAGAAAGCCTGCGACCGGGTGGTCGCAGGCTGGTTCTTCTCAAATGGTGGAGGTGGTGGGAGTCGAACCCACGTCTTCCTACCCTTACGTCGTAACTTCTACATGCGTAGCTTCATCATTGATCTCGATCGCGT
>CAIXQT010000348.1 GCA_903921665.1 uncultured Opitutia bacterium | reverse complement strand
CCGCAAACCCGATTGGCTCCGCGCCAAGCTCCCCAGCGGCCCGGACTTCCTGGAGACCAAGAAGAACGTCGACGAGCACAAGCTCCACACGGTCTGCCAGTCCGCCCAATGCCCGAACATGGGCGAATGCTGGTCCCGCGGTAGCGCCACGGTGATGATCCTCGGCAACGTCTGCACCCGCTCCTGCACGTTCTGCGCGGTCCTCTCCGGCCGACCCAGCGAACTCGACCTCGGCGAACCGGCCCGCGTGGCCGAGTCCATCGCGCTGATGAACCTCAAGCATGTGGTCATCACCTCCGTCGCCCGCGACGACCTCAAAGACGGCGGCGCTTCCGTCTGGGCCGCGACGATCCGCGCCACCCGCCACCGTTGCCCGAAGACGACCATCGAGGTCCTGCCGGCCGACTTCCGCGGCGAACAGGCCCACCTCGACACGCTCCTCGACGCGCGGCCCGACATCCTGAACCACAACCTCGAGACGGTCGAACGCCTGCAGCGCCCGATCCGCAAGACCGCCCGCTACGACCGCTCTTTCTGGGTGCTCAAGCACGCCAAGTCCCGCGACTTCATCACGAAGACCGGCATCATGCTTGGCATCGGCGAACAGAAGGACGAAGTCGCCCAGCTCATCCGCGACATCGCCGCAGCCGACGTCGATATCCTGACGATCGGCCAGTATCTCTCGCCGAGCAAGGAACATGCCCCCATCGATCGCTGGGTGACGCCTGACGAGTTCGCCGAATGGAAAGCCTTCGCGCTCGAGGTCGGCGTCAAGCATGTCGAGTCCGGCCCGCTGGTCCGCTCCTCCTACCGCGCCGACGAACAGGTCGCGAAGTTCAGCCTGATGGATCGCCGCCAGCGACCCGCCCGCTAACCCGTGGAAGGCCTGCCCCCCGTCGACTTCCGCGGCGAGCTCAACGACGAGCAGTACGCCGCGGTGACCTCGCCGCGCGGGCCCGCGCTCGTGCTCGCCGGCGCAGGCTCAGGCAAGACCCGCACCCTCACCTACCGCGTCGCTTGGCTGCTGCACCAAGGCGCCAAGCCCTGGGACATCCTCCTGCTGACCTTCACGAACAAGTCCGCCAAGGAGATGCTCGAGCGCGTCGAAGACCTCACGGGCGTGCCACGTGGGCAGTTCTGGGGCGGCACCTTCCACTCGATCGGCCAACGCATCCTCCGCCGCAACGCGGCCGTGGCCTCACGTTCGCCGGACTTCACCATCCTCGATCAGAAGGAATCCGAGCAGCTGTTCTCCGAGATCGTGAAGTCGATCGACGGCGCCTTCATCAAGGACAAGACGAACCCCAAGGCGTCCGTCATCCTCGACGCTTACTCTCACGCCCGGAACACCCTGCGACCGCTGCCGGACGTCATGGCCGAGCGCCTCGACTGGATGAAGGGCGGCCCCGAGAAGCTGGTGCAGTTCTGCACGAGCTACGAGGCCGCCAAGAAGGAGCGCAACCTTTGCGACTTCGACGACCTGCTGAGCCTCTGGCTTCACATCCTCGAGAACGACCCGGCCGCGCTGGCCCATTATCGCCAGCGCTTCCGCCACATCTTGGTGGATGAGTTCCAAGACACCAACCGCCTGCAAAGCCGCATCATCGACCTGCTCGCCAGCGAACACCAGATCATGGCCGTCGGCGATGACGCCCAGTGCATCTACACCTGGCGCGGCGCCGACTGGGAGAACATCGTGGCCTTCCCGAACCGCCATCCGGGCACGCTGATCCACACGATTGACACGAACTACCGTTCGACGCCGGAGATCCTGGCCTTCGCCAACGAGATCCTCAGCCATCGCCCCCGCATCGAAGGCTTCGACCGCCGCCTCAAGGCCGTCCGCCAGCGCGGCCCACAGCCCACCGTCTTCACCGTCGGCGACACCTCGCAGCAGGCGAAGCTCGTGGTCCGCAAGATCATGCAGCTGCATCATGACGGCCATGCCTTGAAAGACATCCACGTGCTCTATCGCGCGCACTACCAGTCGCTCGAACTGCAGATGGAACTCAACGCCATGGGCGTACCGTTCGTCATCACCAGCGGCCATAAGTTCTTCGACCTCGCGCACGTGAAGGACATCCTGGCGCACCTGCGGTTCGTCCATAATCCGCTCGACCAGGTCGCGCTCTCCCGCCTGCTTTGCCTGCTCCCGAAGGTCGGCCCCGTCGCCGCGGAGAAGATCAGCAAGGCCGCCCGCGAGGCCGAGCAGGCCCAAGGCCGCGGCATGGTTCGCGCGCTGCGCGCCGACACCGTGCTCAAACGCGCGCCGGAATCCGCCAAGGACGACTTCAACGACCTCACGATCACGCTCGAGGACATGCTCGAAGGTCTCGAGGCCGCGAAGGCCAAGCCGGGGCCCGTCACGCCCGCGCCCGACCTCTTCGTCGCCGCTTCCGACGCCAACTCCATCAAGGTCGCGCGCACGCCGGCCGAGACCGTCCGCGTCTGCATCGAGGGATGGTACGGCGGTTTCATCAAGACGATCTTCCCCGACTGGAAGGACCGCGAGCAAGACCTCCAAGGCCTGATCGGTTTCGCTTCGAAATTCGAAGATGTCGGCGACCTGGTCGCCCAGGTGGCCCTGCTGAACGGCGAATCCTCCGACAAGAAAGCCGAACCGGAAGAGGACATGCTCCGCCTCACCACGATCCACCAGTCCAAGGGCCTCGAATTCCCGATCGTCTTCCTTCTGGGGGTGGCCGACGGCCTCCTTCCGCTGACCCGCGCCATCGATGAGGGCGATGTCGAGGAAGAGCGCCGGTTGTTCTATGTCGCCTGCACCCGGGCCGAGAACATGCTGTTCCTTTTCGCCCCCCGCTTCGCCGTCTCCGGCGAAGGCTACCGCCCGCTGGATCCCTGCCGTTTTCTGGAAGAAATGAGCCCGGATTGTTACGAATTGGCGGATTATGCCCATCGTCGGCTTTAGGCCCGCTATGACAGCCAGACGGGGGTAGGTGCTTGCCTTTGCCTTGGGCGGGCATTTATGACTCACGCAAACTTTTATACCCTATCGCCATGCCCAAGGTACTCGTCGCCGACAAGATCTCGCCCACCGGAGTCGCCCTCCTCAAAGCCCAGCCCGGCTATGAGGTCGTCGAAGCCTACGGCTCCACCCCCGAACAGGTCCTGAGCCTCGTCGTGGACGTGGACGCCATCCTGGTCCGCTCCGAGACCCAGATCACCCGCGAAGTCCTCGCCGCCGCCCAGCGCCTCGTCTGCGTCGGCCGCGCCGGCGTGGGCGTCGACAACATCGACGTCGAAGCCGCCACTGAACGCGGCGTCATCGTGATGAACACCCCTTCGGGCAACACCGTCGCGACCGCCGAGCTCACCTTCACCCACCTCCTCTCCCTCGCCCGCCCGGTGCCGGAAGCCGTCCAGTCGATGCGCGAAGGCAAATGGGATCGCAAGACCCTCTCGGGCTCCGAGCTCTTCGGCAAGACCCTCGGCGTGCTCGGCCTCGGCCGCATCGGCGCCGAAGTCTCCAAGCGCGCCTTGGCGTTCGGCATGAAGGTCCTCGCTTACGACCCTTACCTCACCGAAGCCCGCGCCAAGGCCCTCGGCGTCTCCATCGCGACCCTCGACGAAGTCTTCGCCCTCTCCGACTACATCACCGTCCACATGCCTCTCATCGAGAAGGGCAAGCAGGGCGCGACCGAAGGCATGGTCGATGAAGCCGCCTTCGCCAAGATGAAGAAGGGCGTGAAGATCGTGAACTGCGCCCGTGGCGGCATCGTCGACGAAGCCGCGCTCACCGAAGCCCTTAAATCCGGCAAGTGCGGCGGCTGCGGCTTCGACGTGTTCGTCGAAGAGCCCCTCGCCAAGGACCACCCGCTCCGCTCCCTCCCGAAGGCCCACCTCTCCCCGCACCTCGGCGCCTCCACCGCCGAAGCCCAGGAGAACGTCGGCGTCGAAGTCGCCGAAGCCGCGATCACCGTGCTGGGCGGCGGCTCGCCCGCCAACGCGGTCAACCTGCCTTCCGTCGATTCCCAGACGCTCGCCGCGATCAAGCCGTTCCTCTCCCTCGCGCAGAAGCTCGGCGCCATCGCCCGCCAGCTCGCCGCTCCGGGTCGCATCGAATCGCTGCGCCTGACGACCTTCGGCACCGGCTCCGACCAGGGCGCCAACGCCATCGCCCGCGCCATCCAGCGCGGCTACCTGCGCGGCATCGTCGAAGGCGTCACCGACGTCAACGCCCCCGGCAAGCTCAAGGCCCTCGGCGTCGAGGTCCAGACCGTCCGCTCTTCCGCCGAAGCCGATTACAAGGAACTCATCCTCGTCGAAGCCATGCTCGCGGGCGGCAAGTCCGTCTCCGTCGCCGGCACGGTCATCGGCAAGGCCCAGTCCCCACGCATCGTCTCGATCAACGGCCGCACCCTCGAGTTCATCCCCGAAGGCAAGCTGCTCCTCATCGAGAACCAAGACCAGCCCGGCATCATCGGCGCCCTCGGCACCCTGCTCGCCAAGGAACGCGTGAACATCGCCAACATGGCCCTGAGCCGCTCCGGCGGCTCTAACGCCCTGGCCGTCTACCAGCTCGACACCGCTCCGGGAGCCTCCGCCATCGCCGAGATCCTCCGCAATCCGGCGATCGTCAGCGCCAAGCTGATCGAAGCGTAAGCGATGTTCGCGGCCATCGGAATCTTCGCCCTGCTCGGCTACCTCATCGGTTCCGTCAACTTCGCCGTGCTCGTGGCGAAGAAGCATGGCGTCGACATCCTGAAGGAAGGCTCCGGCAATCCCGGCGCCACCAACGTCAAGCGCGTGCTGGGCAAAGGTCCTGGCAACCTCGTCTTCGCCCTCGACGCCCTCAAGGGTTTCGTCGGAGCCGGCCTGCCTCACCTTCTGCTGCGCGTCGGCGAAACTCCCGCGGCGTCCGACATCCATTTCACGATCTGCGTCGCCGGCTTCGTCGGCACGTTGCTCGGCCACTGCTTCTCCTGCTTCCTGAAATTCAAGGGCGGCAAGGGCGTGGCTTCCACCATCGGCGGCCTGCTGGTGCTGCTGCCTGTCCCCATCCTCATCGGTGCCGCCATCTGGGGTATCGTCTTCGTGCTCTCGCGCTTCGTCTCCCTGGCCTCGATCGCCCTCGGCGTCTCGTTGCCGCTGAGCTGCTGGCTCCTCCCTCTTTTCACTTCGCTGACCTTCGGCCAGCCTGAGTTCTGGTTCGCCGCGGCCATCGCCGCCTTCAACGTCTGGACGCATCGTTCCAACATCGGTCGCCTGCTTGCCGGCACCGAAAACCGCTTCGTCAAGCAAGCCTGACCTTTTCGCAATGACCGCCTCTCGCACCATCGGCATCGGCATCCTCGGCTTCGGCACCGTCGGCCAAGGCGTCTGGAAGCACCTGCATGACAAGCAAGCCGACCTCGAATCGCGCCTCGGCGTGAAGCTCGACCTCCGCAAGGCCTCCGTCCGGGACCTGAAGAAGAAGCGCGCCGTCAAGATCCCGGCCGCCAAGCTGACCACCAACGTCAATGAGATCATCGACGACCCGAAGGTCCACGTGGTCTGCGAACTCATCGGCGGCACCACCAAGGCCCGCGAACTCACCCTGCGCGCCCTGCGCCTCGGCAAGGTCGTCGTCTCCGCGAACAAAGCCCTGCTCTGCGAACATGGCCCCGAGATCTTCCAGGCCGTCCGCAAGCATGGCGGCCAGTTCCTCTTCGAAGCCAGCGTCGCCGGCGGCATCCCGATCATCAAGGCCATCCGCGAAGGCCTCGTCGCCAACCGCTTCGAGTTGATCGTCGGCATCCTGAACGGCACCTGTAACCATATCCTCACCCGCATGGGCGAAGATGGCCTGTCCTTCGCTGACGCCCTCAAGGAAGCCCAGGAACTCGGCTACGCCGAAGCCGACCCGACGCTCGACGTCGACGGCATCGATGCTTGGCACAAGGCCTCCAT
>CAIXQT010000347.1 GCA_903921665.1 uncultured Opitutia bacterium | reverse complement strand
GGAAAGAAAGCCGCCGAGCGGGACGTCCGAGACGAGCTGGCGGCGGACTGCTTGATCAAGATAATGTCGAAGGCCATCGATGGCCTGCTTATCCGAGAAGGGCTGGATCTCCTGCGCGAAGCTGACGGGCCCGAAACGTCGCACCACGGGAGCCTGCCCTTCGCGCCATTCGACGAACGTGCCGGGCAGCACCTTGCGCATGCCTTTGACCGGCGTGCCCTCGCCGGGCGCATAATGGAGCGTGAGGTAAGAGGCGATCGCGGCCGGATCCGGCGTGAGGTCGACCTCAGGTAGACAGCGCAGCGCTTTGATCTCGGAAGCGAAGCCATGGCCCGCGGGGGTGCGCGCCCAATAGAGCGGCTTCACGCCAGCGGCGTCGCGCGCGAGCAGCATCCGCCGCTCCGCCGGAAACCAGGCGGCGAAGGCGAAGATACCATTGAGCCAAGGCAGGCATTTCTCGCCATGCCGGGCGAGCAGGTTGGCGAGGACCTCGGTATCGCTGCCGCCGCGGAAGGTTTCGCCTTCCCGCTCGAGCCGACGACGTAGCTCGCGGTAATTATAGATCTCGCCGTTGAAGGTGACGATGACCCTTCCGTCCGCGGAAGGCATCGGCTGACGGCCGGACTCCGAAAGGTCGAGGATTGCCAGCCGGACGTGCGATAGGCCGACGCGTTCACCAGACCAGACATCGGCGCCATCCGGACCACGATGGCCCTGGGCCTTGCCCATCTGGGAAAGGAGAGCGGAGTCGAAACCTCCGAGATATCCGGCGATGCCGCACATGGCTTAGGCGCGCGAAGCCCCCCTCGCATAGATCTTCAAAGTTTCCGCGGCGATCGCCGACCAGGCGTGAACGCGACGCACATAGGCCTGACCGCGGGCGCCTAAAGCGGCCGGAGCAACAAGCACCTCCGCGATAGCCTCAGCCAATGCGACAGCTCCCTGCTCGCACTGCTTGAGCGCGCCGGCCTCCGCGGCGGCAGACATGTGACACTGGCGCGACGCCACGACCGGAACGCCGGCGGACATCGCCTCAAGGATCGCGATGGCCATGCCTTCGGACTCGGACGCATGGACGAACACCTGGGCGGCCGCATAGGCCGCCGGCTTCGCCTGCTCGTCGAGAAAGCCCACCCACCGGACTCGGTCCGCGATGCCCGAGGCCGTAAACTGCTCGCGCAACCGGGCCACATAAGCCGGCGCCGTTCCAAGGTCGCCAGCGATGACCAGATGCAGGTCTGGGTGGCTGAGTCGAAGCCGAGCCAGCACTTCGGCGATGTCCTCGATACGCTTGAGCGCCACGATGCGACCGACGAAAAGCATGATGCGGGCGCCTTCGGGGATGGCGTGCTTCCCGCGGAATGCACGAGCGGCGGCATCATCTCCGACGACAAACGGTGCGATGCCATTCGGGACGACATGGGTAGGCGCGGTCACGCCGAGTTCGGTCAAGTCACGACGCTCCGCTTCGGTGAGGGCGAAGAGGCCGGCGGCGGCGTTGAGGTTAGGTCTCTCGAAGGCGGCGATGTAAAAGCGCTTCTTCAACGCCTTCCAGCCCCACCCGCGAAGCCAGACCGGCGACAAGGCCCCATGCGGATGATAGAAAGTCCGGTGTCCGCAGCGACGAGCGGCCCGGCCGACCTGAAGATTGAGCGGATGATACGTGGCATGCGCATGCAGGATCGAGACTCGCGGCAGCTCCGCGATGGCCTGCTCGAGACGATAAGATTGCGCCAAACCTAATCCGACGCCCGGCATGAAATAGCGGATCGGCAGGCCGTCGAAATCTTCGGTCGAACCCGCGCGGATCGCGTCCGGCGCCCAGACCTCGACGTCGGCACCGAGCTGGCGCTGAGCGGAAGCGAGCTCATACACCATCTTCTGCACGCCTCCGGCATAGGCGCCGGGCACGCATTCGTAGACGATGTGACGAATCGCGGTCATCAGCTCAGCGGAGCACCGTGATGGCGCCGTCATCCTGGGCGCGCGGATCGGCCGGCGGCAGATCCAAGACCTTGGGTGCCAGGCCCGGGATGAGATGCAGGAACCAGACCACGGCCATCGGGATATTGTGGACGACGGTGAAGACCAAGAGGGACAAAAGGCCGTCGCGGTAGAGCTGGATGAACGCGATGAAGAAGACGACGTACAGGTAGCGGTCGAAGCGACGCAGCGGGCCGGAAGTCGCCCGCATACACCAACCGGTCAGCAAGAAGCCCAGCATGGCCGGGATGACCACCATCCCGAGGTAGCCGAAGTTCAAGTAGGCTTCGCCGAGATAGGTCAGGATGCGGCCCTCGACGTCGTATTGGCGGCGCGAGGTGGAGATATCATGCACGTGATCCGCCAAGCCCGGCTTGTCGGGCCAGATCGCACGCGGTACCGGCAGGGTGACGATCGCAAGGTAGGTCGAGCCGAAATAGAATTTCCCGGCCTCATCCGTCATCGTCAGGCCGCCAGCATACTGGTCGAAGAAGTCTTCGCCATAGCTGACCTCCTCGTAGGACTTCCGCTCCACGAACGATTCGACGAGGAGGCTGATGGCCTCAGATGTATCGCCGTTCTGGTAAGCCTGCCCGATGTATTTCAGGCGCGGGAAGATCATCGCCGTGACGAAACCCAAAAGGATGATCGGCCAGGTCGGCCAAAGGCGGCGGCGGGATTGCAGGAAGTAGGCCGAGAAGAAGATGAGCGGGAAAAGCACCATGAAGCGGTGATACCCCTGCAGGGAGACGACGCCCAGGTAAGCGATGATTCCCAGCACGGAATACCAGCGGAAGCCATAGGCGAAGACCAACATCGCCATGCAACCGAACGGCCACATCGTCAGCGTCTGGAAATAGCCGCTCGTGGCGACGACGTTGCTGAGGTAGACATCGGACTTCGCGGCATACAAGGCCCAGATTCCGACGGGCAAGGCGACGCAGCAGACCGCCGTGATGATACGCGGCGAAAGCGTCCGGCGCACGATCGGACGATGGCTCGACGGATCGAAGCGCAGGTGCGCCCAGTAGGCGGCGACGCAGAAGGCGAGCAGGCCGACGTCGGCCCACAGCAAGGCCCGCTCATACTCCGGAGCCGTGATGATGTCGGCGGCGCGATTCTGCGCATACATCGGCGGCGCGCCATTCACGAGGCCGATGGCACGCCAGGTGAAGCTGTAGAAATGGAAGACGAGGTAGACGGTCGCCGGATGCCAGAAACTGAGGCGCCGGACCAGCAGCAGGCTGAGTCCGATCACCAAGCAAAGGTCGACGACAAGGTAAGGGATGAGGGAATTCATCGGGCAGGCTCCGAGCGGAGCTTCTTGAGGCGTTCGCCGCTGACGGAAGGAACGAAGGTGACGCGGGTGGGGACTTTGTGGCGGGCAAGGCGCTCACGGCAGGCGGTGCGGATCCCGGAGCGCAAGGCTTCCTGATCGGCCTGCGTCGAAACGACGTCGACGACGACGGTCTGGCCGGTGAGCGCGTGCGGTTCGCCGCGGACGCGGCAATCGGCGACACCAGCGACGCCCAAGACGACGGCTTCGACTTCGGCCGGCATGAGCTTCTCGCCGCCGACGTTGATCATCTCGCCCATCCGGCCGAGGATCCGAAGCGTGCCGTCTGGCCCCTGCTCCACCTTGTCGCCGGTCCGGAACCAGCCGTCCGCCGTGAAACGCTCGTTGCTCGCGTTGAGGTAGCCGGCGATCTGCGTGCGACTGCGCAACCAGAGCTCATCGTCGATGACCTTCCATTCCAGGTTAGGGTCCTCGAAGCGGAGGAAAGTGGAGCCCGCCTCAGGGCTCTCCGTGCGGGTGATGCCGGTTTCGCTCGTGCCAAAGGTCTGGATGAGGCGCGCACGGGGGAAGGTAGCCTTGAGCCTTGCCAGCAATGCTTCCGGCATCGGCTCGGCCCCGTAGGTAATCACGCGTAGCGAAGCGAGCTTGGCGGTCACGCCCGCGGCAAGGAGCAGGTTCAGGAACGTCGGTGAGGCGGGCAGGATGGCGACGCGGTGACGGGCGATCGTCGCGGCGACATCAGCCGGTGCGCGTGAAGCGGGGACGGCCAGCAGCGCGCCCCCAGCCAGCGTGTTGAAAAGCGTGTTCAGTCCGCCGATGTGGTCGAAGCCGAGGAGCGCCAGCATCGAGAGGTCGCTCGCCCGACGTGATGCGTAGGACGCCAGTAATTTTCCGAAATCCTGGACCATCGCCTTCGGCACGCCGCTGGTCCCGCTGGAGAACAGGATGAGTCCCGGGGCTCCCTGCTCGCGTAGCTGGGCGAAGAGCGGATGGTTCGAAGGCTCATCGACGCGCGGGAGAAGCTTCCATTCCAGCCCTTCGACCACGACGACCCATTGGGCGTGGATGACCGCGAGCTTCGCGGGGTGCTCGGCGGGATTGCCGGACAATGGCGCGACGTAATGACCGGCCTCCGCGAGCACGAGCAACCAAGCCGTGGAGGCCGGTCCATGTTCGCCGACCAGACCGAAGGCCGTCGGACGATCGAGCCGCAACTGGGCGAGCGCGGCACGGGCCTTAACGACGAGGGCATGCAGCTCCCCATAGGTCACGACTCCGCTTTCGCCGGCGAAGGCGGGCTTGGCGGCGAAGCCAAGGATTCGATCGAGCAACCAGGAGGACACTTAAAGAGAAGCGAGGTAACGGATGGAGCCGGACGGCACGGAGGCGTCGCCGATCAGAGCGACGAGGAAGTCGACGGCCTGCGGGATCGTCGTGCCCTGCGGCCGACCGATCCGCTCGTTGATTTCCGCGAGCTTGCCGCGCGGGACCGCGCGGGTGAGCGCCGTGTCCACCGGACCGAAGCCGGCGGCGAGGACCCGGACGCCTTGCGGAGCGAGCTCGGCGGCGGCGACCTGGGTGAGGGCTTCGACGGCGGCCTTGCTGGCGACATAAGCAGCCTCCCCATCCAGCCTGAGCGGCACCGCGACGGTGGTGAGGTTGAGGATCAGGCCGGAGCGCTGGCGAACCATCGCCTTGCCCGCGGCCTGGAGACAGTGGAACGCGCCGAGGTAATTGACGCGCATCAGCGTGGCGGCGACCTCGCCCGGGGTGAGTAGGACGGAATTCAGTGAGGCCGTGCCGGCATTGTTCACGAGCAGGTCGATTCGCCCCTCGGCGGCGATGGCGGCGATGGCGGTGCGTACCGCAGCTTCATCGGCGACGTCGACGACATGGGCGCGGAAGCGGGCGTGCGCGAGCGTCTGCGGGCCGCGCGCGAAACCATGGACCGTCCAGCCATCGGCCAGCAGGCGCTCGGCCAAAGCCAAGCCGAGGCCACGGGAGGAACCGGTGATGAGAGCGGTGGAGGGCATTTTTAGGTTAGGGGGCAAGCTGGCACGTGGGCACGTGGACAAGGGGAGAGGCAGCGGACTGGACTAAAGGCAGTGCAAATTCGCACTGCTATCTTCCGACAATCTCGACCACGTACTCCGCCAGCAGACCGGTACGGCGAAACGGAGAGGTGAGGCGGCTCATGGCTTTTTCGTCGGCGAGGAAGACGGTCTTGCCGGTGGCGACGCGGATATCCTCCTCGAGGTCGGCGATGAGCGTCACGAGGCCGATGCTATCCAAGGCGGCGGCTTCGCCGAAGAGCCGGGTCTGCTCATCGGCCTGTTCGAGCGCCGGCTTACCGAGCTCTTTGCCCAGCAGGGCAAGGCGTCGGAGCACGAGGGCGAGGGCTTGTTCGCGGGTGAGCATGGTCAGGGTGCGTAGGTTTCGAGCGTACGTACGAATTCGGCGGCGAGGAGCGGGCGGGCGAACTCACGTTCGGCGAGCGCGCGGCCAGCCGCGCCCATGGCGCGACGGCCGGCCGGATCGGCGGCGAGAGATTGCAGCGCATCGGCGAAGGCGGAGGCATTCCCCGGAGCGACGACGATCCCGCAGCGGTTTTCGCCGATGAGGTCGGCGAGCCAGCCGGGGTAGTTGTTCACGACCGGAATCCCGGCGGCGAGGTAGTCGAAGAATTTGTTCGGCGACGTGCCCCGATAGAACGCCGGGACGTTCTTCAACACCATCAGCCCGCAGTCCAGGGAAGCGGTGATCGGCCCGAGCTCGGCCTTGGGCACCGGCGCGAAGAAGAGGCAATTGGTCAGGCCGAGCTCGGCGGCGCGAGCGGCGAGGCGCTCCTTCTCTTTGCCGTCGCCGATGAACGCGAGCTTC
>CAIXQT010000346.1 GCA_903921665.1 uncultured Opitutia bacterium | reverse complement strand
GAAGTCGAGGCCGAAGGCGCCGTCAGGCTTGCCGGTCGGGGTTTCCTTACCGTCGCCACCGCGGTCGGCGGTCTTGAGGCGATAGCTGCTCTTCATCTTCTTCAGCTCGCTCTTAGGGTCCTCCGGATTCGCGTAGGCGAACACCGCGTAGACCGGGAAACCGTCCGCCGCCCAACCGACATGCGTCATCTTCTTTTCGCCGCCGGAGAGGCGTTCGAAGAGGAGGGTGGGGATGCCGTGATAGTGGTAGGCGCCGTTGGGTTGCACATGGCCGTGGTTCTGGTCGAGCCCGAGGCCGGTCTTGATCTTGGGCGTGGTGCCCATCTCGGTGTTGCTCACGAGCGCCTCGTAGTGCCAAGGGTTGCTGCGCTCGCCATCATTATAGACTTCGGCGGTGCCCGGATCGAAGACCACGCCGTTCAGGGCGATGCCCCAGGCGGACATCATCCGGCCGGTCGCTCCGCCCTCCGCGGGCTGAGGGTTGGCCGGAACCTGGAGGCGATACTTCTGCTCCGAGATCGAGTTCGGGTTGCCGCGATTGGGGAAGGTGGCGACCTTGTGGTCGGGGATGCCGTTGGACTCGATGACGCGCTTGTCGCCCTTGACGGTGAAGGTGACCTTGTTCTGGCCGGGCGGATTGGCGTCGGCCTCTTTCAGGGGCGGGCCCTTGAGGGTGTCGGCGGCGGCCAAGGAGGCGGCGGCCAGAAGGAGGGGGAGGAAGGTTTTCATCGGGGGTGGGGTAAAGGATACCAGATGGCGGCTTAAGTGAAGGTTAAGGGCGGCCCGAGGTTGGCTTTTCCCTTAAAAGTGGTTCTCTTCGGCCCCATGGCCTCCACCACCGAACTCCTTTCCCGCTCCGTCGCCGGCCTGAACGCCTTGGCCACGGTCTTCTTGCTCATCGGCTTCGCCAAGATCAAGGCCGGGGACCGCGCCGGCCACGGCAAGGCGATGGGCGCCGCGGTCCTGACCTCCGCCATCTTCCTCGCGGTGTACCTGGCTTCGAAAGTCCATCTGTGGGTGGCCTTGGGTCGCACCAATATCACTTATGCGCCCGAGCCGACCTCCGCCTGGGCCGGCCTCAAGTCGCTCTACCTCCTGATCCTGATTCCGCACGTCATCCTCGCGATCGTCGTCACCCCCTTTATCGTCCGCGCCGTCTGGCTCGCCAAGCAGGGTCGCCTCGAGGAGCACAAGAAGCTCACCCGCTGGGTCTTCCCGGTCTGGCTCTATGTCTCGGTCACCGGCGTCGTCGTCTGGGCCTTCATGGAGTTCAGCGGTTCCCTGGCCCTGGCGGCCCAGCAGGCGGCGAAGTAAGCCGGCGATTTTCCCCTCGCCCCGTATCAGATTTCTGCTTTCACTCCCGTGGTCGTCATGGAAAGCGAGTCCTCGTCCCGAAATCCTCAGACCGAGAAGTTGTTTCTCTGGGCCTCGTTCATCCTTTTCTGCACGGTCCTCGCCTTCACGTGGTCGACCTATGGCGATGAGACCGCCCGTCTCGAAGGCCTTCGCGCCAACGAACGCCAGAAGGAGCAGGCTTACGCCACCCTCGAGCGCACGCGCGACCAGACCTACCGCTATGTCGAGCGCTACTCTCGCGATGCCGAATTCGTCCGTGATCAGGCCCGCGAACGCATGGGTGTCGCCGAGCCGGGTGAGATCGTGATCCGGGTCGACGGCGCGCGTGGCATGGCCACGCCCCAGAAGCCGGTGTCGACGGCGCCCGCCTCCGCCGCTCGCTGAGCATCCTTGCTTGCCTGCCCGCCTTCCCGGGGGCATTGCTTGGTCATGTCCGCACGGAAGAAAGCCCAGGCCACCTGGGGCGGCCGGTTCAGCGCCGGTCCTGCCGAATTGATGCTGCGTTTCGGCGAGTCGGTCTCGTTCGACCACCGTCTCTGGGCCCAGGATATCCGCGGCTCGAAGGCCCATGCCACGATGCTCGCCCAGGCTGGTATCCTGACCAAGCGGGAGCGTGACGCCATCCTGCGCGGCCTCGACGCCATCGCCAAGGAGATCGCGGATGGTAAGTTCAAGTGGAGCCGCGAGCTCGAGGACGTGCACATGAACATCGAGAGCGCGCTCACCAAGCGTGTCCCGGCCGCCGCCAAGCTGCACACGGCCCGCTCGCGCAACGACCAGGTCGCCACCGACGTGCGTCTCTGGATCAAGGACCAGTGCGACGCCGCGGACGCGGCCCTCGTCTCGCTGCTCAAGACTTTGGTCAAGCTCGCCGAGGCCAACGCCGACGTGATCCTGCCGGGTTACACGCACCTGCAGCGGGCCCAGCCGGTCTCCGCCGCCCACCATCTCCTCGCCTACGCCGAGATGTTCGGCCGCGACCGCACGCGCCTCGCCGCCGCCAAGGCCTCCGCCAACTGGTGCCCGTTGGGCTCCGGCGCGATCGCCGGCACGACCCTCCCGATCCGCCGCGAAGTCACGGCGAAGCTCCTCGGCTTCGTCGACGCAAAGGGACGTCCGCAAGTCACCCGTAATTCCATGGACGCCGTCGCCGACCGCGACCCGGCCACGGAGTTCTGTTTCGCCGCCGCCCTCTGTGGCGTCCACCTCTCCCGCCTCGCCGAGGACATGGTCCTCTGGTCCTCCGCCGAGTTCGGCTTCGCGCGCATGCCCGACGAGTTCTCAACGGGTTCGTCGCTGATGCCCCAGAAGCGTAATCCCGATTCGATGGAGCTGCTCCGTGGCAAGGCCGCGCGCTTCCAGGCTTCGCTCACGCACCTGCTCTCCCTCACGAAGGGCCTGCCGCTCACGTACAACCGTGACCTGCAGGACGACAAGCCGCCGCTCTTCGACGCCGCCGACCAGCTGATCCTGTCCGTCGCCGTCGCCGATGCCACGCTCGCCGGCACGAAGTTCCATAAGGCCCGCTGCCTCGCCGCCGCTTCGGACCCCGCGCTCCTCGCCACCGACCTCGCTGATTGGCTCGTCCGTAAGGGCATGCCTTTCCGCCATGCCCACCACGCGGTCGGTCGCCTCGTCGCGCTCGCCGAGAAGTCCGGCGTGCCGCTCGACAAGGTCTCCGACGCCGCCGCGCTGACCGCCGACAAGGCTTTCACGAAGGGCTGGCGCGACGTCTTCAGCCTGCAGCGTGGCTTCGCCGCGCGCGAGAACACGGGCATGCCCGGCCCCAAGGCCGTCGCCCGCGAGATCGCCCGCTGGAAGCAGTCTCTCCGCTAAGCGCGGATGAACGTCGGCCTGCTCATCGTCTCCTGCCTGACCGCAAGCCTCTCGCCCGGGCCGGCGGCGCTGTCGACGATCGAGACCTCGCTCCGTTACGGCAAGCGTCGCGCCTTCTGGCACACGCTCGGCCTCGCGGTCGGTGAGATGCCGCATCTGTTCCTAGCGCTTTTCGGCACGCACTGGCTCGCGCAGCATGTGCCCCATGCGATGACGGTCATCGCCGTCGCCGGGATGGCTTACTTCCTCTATCTCGCGTTCACCCATCTCGCGCACCCACGCTCGAGCCTGCCGCAATCCGCCGGACTCGAGGGCGGGGCGTTCGGGCTTTTCCTACGCGGCGCTTGGGTCAACTTCTCCAACCCGAAGACGATTCCGTTCTTCCTGATCATCATCCAGGCGGCGAACGTGCCCACCGATGGGTTTGCGTGGTCCACGACCGGCGTGCTGCTGCTTTGCGCGTTGGGGTCAGAGGTCGGAGTGATGAGTTTCTACGCCTTCCTTGGCGATCGCCTGCGGGTGCGATTGAAGGACGCGACGACGATCCGCTGGGTCGATCGCGTGCTAGGCCTGCTGTGGCTGGCGCTCGGAGTGCTGATGGCCTGGCGCGTCTGGCAATTGCTCGAAGGTTCGCATTAACCGACAGGTCGCAGGCTTGTCAG
>CAIXQT010000345.1 GCA_903921665.1 uncultured Opitutia bacterium | reverse complement strand
GGGTGATCGTGGTATTCGTGGCGATGATGCCGGCGAAGCCGCATTCGCCGACGACGCTGACGATGTCGGCCAGCTGGTTCGGATTGAGGTCCGGGGCGATCTTGAGGAGCAGGGGCACCGGGCCGCCGGCGACGGAACGGTTTTCCTGCGCGAGCGTGGAGAGCAGCGTCACAAGCGGGGCGCGGTCCTGGAGGGCGCGCAGGCCGGTGGTGTTCGGGCTGCTGATGTTCACGACGACATAGTCGGCGAGCGGCGCGAGGAGCTTGAAGCAGGTGAGGTAGTCCTCGTGGGCCTGTTCGTTGGCGGTGGCCTTGTTCTTGCCGATGTTGATGCCGAGCGGGCAGACGCGCTGTCCGCGACCGGGGTGCTTGCTGAGGCGGTCGTGCAGGGCTTGCGCGCCGTTGTTCGGGAAGCCGTAGGCGTTCACAACGGCGTTGAGCTCAGGGTAGCGGAAGACGCGGGGCTTCTCGTTGCCCGGCTGCGCCTTCGGGGTGACCGTACCGACTTCGACGTGGCCGAAGCCGAGGGCCGCCGCGCCGCGCCAGCCGATGCCGTCCTTGTCGAAACCGGCGGCGAGGCCGATGTGGTTCGGGAACTTGAGGCCGAAGGCTTCGATCGGCCGGCCGCCCTTGGGGGTCAGCGAACGCTCCATCAGGAGGCGAAGGGGGGCGCAGGCGCCGAGCAGGCCCATCCCGCGGAGGCCGACCTGGTGGGCCGTCTCGGGGTCCAGCGAGTAGAGGGCCTTGGAGATGACTTTGTCGTACAGGAAAGACATGCCCTGCAGTTAAGGGAGGAAAGGGCGGAAGGAAAGCGGAGAAGCCCGCCATTTGGCCCCTCCGCCGACCCCTCTTGACTCCCGCCCAGACATGGACACACCACCCAGCCATGGCTTCGACTACCTCAAAGCTCCTTTGGTGCACCATCCGTTTCAAGGAGAAGGAAGGCAACTGGTGGGTGAAGGAAAACTCCGACCCCAAGCACTATGAGCCGGACGGCTTGGGTATCCTCGATCCTTTCCAGTTCCCCTGGATCCTGGACATGATGGACCCGCTCCGCGAATACGGTCTTTCCAACGAAGTGCTCGAAGCCGCCTTCGTCCCGTTCCAGGCGCAGGACATCGAGAAGGACAACACCGTCCGCCTCGTGCGCGTCGCCGAACACATCCTCGACTCCGAGGAACAGCTCTTCGCCCTGCCGAACATCAAGGACGGCGACAAGGGCGCCTATGCCGATTTCCTCGAGCACATCATGCGCCTACGCGTGAAGCTCATCAACGACACGATCAAGCTCGAGCAGAAGCTCACGGTCGAAGACGTGGATGAACAGCTGAGCGAACTCCGCAACCAGGCCATGATCGAAGGCCGCGACATCCATCCTTTCGAAGAGATCACCGACATCCTCGAGTTCGTCCCCCTGGGCCATGAAGTCCCCGGCGACGACGATGACGATGACAAGCCGGCCCGTTCCACGGGCGCGGCCGAAGACATCGCCGACCTCCCTGACGTCGACGAAGTCGACAAGGACATGGAGAAGAACCTCCGCTGGGACGACGAAGACGAGCCGGCCGAAGAAGGCGCCAGCGAAGAAGGCGGCGAATCCGAAGGCGGCGGCAAGGCTTCCGGCAAGTCCGGTCGTCGTCGCTAAGCCGGGTTACTTCGCGGCCTCGTCGGTCGTCGGTGCGTTCACCTGTGGCTCGAAGAGCCAGAGGCGACGCGCCGCCATGTCGACCGCGATGGGATGGGCGCGCAGGAAGTCGTCACCCAGGAGATTGTGCTCCTGGTCGCGGATGAACTCCACGCCGGTCAGGGGCGCCCCGCCGATGCGGAGCGACTTGAGTTTGCAGACTTCGATGCGCGTGAGGCCGGTGCTGCGCACGGTGGCCACGGGCAGGTAGCCGCGGAACTCGGTCGGTCCGCGGAACTTCAGCGAGCTCATGTACGACTTGGAAGCGCCGGAATCGATGATCATCGGGACCTTCACGCCATCGACCTCGATGTTCACGCCGCAATGGCCGCCGCGGCTGTAGCAAGGGACCTCATGGGCGCCGGAAGTGTCCGGGATCTTGCCGAGGATCATGACCTTGTTGCGCAGGTCCATGTAGAAGGGGCGTGCGAACAGGATGTCGGTGCCGATGAGCCCGTCGATGTCCATGCCGTCGAGGGGCATGACGGTCATGTGGAAATCCCGCCACGTGACTTCTCCTGCCTGCATCTTCTCGACGAGGCCGTAGGTCGACTCGCTCCGTCCGGAATTACCCATGGTCGGGATCGAGAACGCTTCGGTGATGCCGCAACGCTGCGCGGCGCGGGGAGTGATGACCGCCGAGCCTTGGCAGCCGGTGTCGACGCCCATGAGGACGGAGACGCCGTTGATCTGCACGCGGAGGGTCGGGATGGATTTGATGCGCAGCCGGAAGGTCGCCATGCCGCTTTCCGGGAACTCGTCCTTGGGTTTCTTGATATCCTGGGCGGGCAGGGTCAGGGCAAGACAGAGTCCGAGGCCGGCGAGGAGGAGGCGCATGGTCTTCATCTGGGAGCGTCGGAGAGGCACGGATTCGTCCGCGCCGGGGTGACATCACCTTGGACGGTTTCTAAGGGAGGTCGACAAGGACCTGCGGATTTTTCGGTCAGGCCTCGCGGCGACGTCGCCAGACATAGGCCAGCGCGAAGAGCACGCCGCCGAGCCCGACCGCCCAATCGCCATGCCGGACCCAGAAGGTGTCGGGCTGGCGGGCGCGCGGGAGGCTGACGGGGGCGGTCAGGCGGGAGCCTCGGAAATAGATGCTGCCTTGGTCCTGGACGGGGAAGGCCCGGCCGAGCGAATCGATGGTGCCGCTCCAGCCGGCGTTGCCGCAGCGGATCACCGGGAGGCCGGTCGCGGCGGCCATCAGGACCGAATGGGCGGCGTGCTGATAGGCGCCGGCTTCGCGGCCATACCAGGCGTCGTTGGTGACCACGATGAGGACATCGGCGCCGGCGAGGGCGTGTTCGCGGGCGAGCTCAGGGAAGACGTCCTCGTAGCAGATGAGCGCCCCGGCCATGAAAGTGTGCCCGCGTCGCGAGGTGAGCGGCATCAGCGAAGGGCCCGTGCCCGGGATGCAGTCGCTCGAGATCGGCACGACCTTGCGCAACGGAAGGAAGTCGGCGAACGGGACGTACTCCCCGAAGGGCACGAGATGGCGCTTGGCGTAGACGGGTTTCTGGACGCCTTCGGCGGTGATCACCGCGACGGCGTTGCCGTAGCCGGCGCCGCGTCGGTCGAGCGTCCCGATCACGAGCGGCGTCTCGGTGGCTTTCGCGAGGCCGGTCAGGCGCGCGACGTAGGCGTCGCTTTCCAGCGACAGGGGCAACGCCGCTTCCGGCCAGAGCACGAAGTCGGCGGCTTTTTTCGCCGCGACGGCCGCAGTCATCTGCTCCGTCAGCACGAGGTGTTCCTGCTGGCGGTTCGCCTCCCATTTCGCGTTGGGGTCGAAGTCGGTCTGCACGACGGCGGGGACGAAGCTCACCTGTTCCGTGGCGACCTTGGCGGCGTTGGCGGATAGCAAGGCGAGGAAGCCGCAGGCGATCGGCGTGAGGCCGAGGTAGAGCTCCGGCGTGATCCGGCGGAGCCAGTTCATCGGTCCGGCGGGCTTCAGGTCGGCCTCGCCGCGATAGAACTCGACGAGTCGGACGATCCAGCGGGCGAGCCCGAGATTGAAGAGCACCAGCGCGATCGACAGGCCGATCGGACCGGCCCAGGCGCAGAGGCTGAGCATGACCGGGTTGCCGGTCTGCGAGGCCGCGAGCGGCAGCCAGCCGAAGCCGGAAAGGATCGTGCCGCGCGTCCACTCCAGCAGGCCCCAGGCGCCGGCGAGGCCGCCGACCGCGACCAGGCGGGCGATGAGCGACGCGCCCGCGCAGGCCGGGAAGATCCAGCGGAGGAGCAGCAGCCAGAGGAACGGATAGAGCGCGCAGTAGGCCGTGAGCAGCACGAGCCCTAGCCAGCCGAGCGGCGGATAGACGTGACGTAGCCAGACGAGGAGCGCGATCCAGAGCACCCAGCTGGTCACGAAGCTCGTGCGACGCCAGGTGCGCCAGTCCGGGCGGAGCGTCGCGGCGAGCGCGGCCGGCACCAAGGCGACGAAGCCCAGGAAGGGATGGCCGACGGGCGCGAAGGAAAAGAAGGACAGCAGGGCGGTCAGCGCCGCGCCGATCCAGGCAAGCCTGGCGGCGGCGGGACTGCTCGTCGCCGGCTCGGTCATTCCGAGAGCGTCTCGATGACTTCCCAGCCTTCGTCGCGGACGAGGGCTTCGGCTTTCTTCCACTTCAGGTCCTGGGTCTCAGGTCCCTTGCGGATGCGGACGACGGCGTTGCGGCCGATCTTCGGCGTGAGGCGGCGGAAGGGTTCGGCCTTCGGCGCGGCGGCGGGGGAGGTCTCGGTCGCGGCGCCGGTGCCGGGTTCGGCGGGGCCGATGGCCTTGGCCTGGCCTTGGGCGCGGCGCATCAGGCTTTCGAGGGCTTCCATCGAGGTCGCGGTGCGGAAGAGGCCCGAGCAGGTGTCGGTGCGCAGCTGCTGCATGAGGCGTTCGAAGGCCTTGAAGGCCTCGGCCTTGTACTCGTTGAGCGGATCCTTCTGCGCGTAGGTGCGGAGACCGACGCCGCGGCGGAGGTCTTCCATCTCGGTGAGGTGGTTCTGCCAGTTACGGTCGATGGCGCGCAGCAGCACGTTGCGTTCGAGGTACTGCAGGATGTCGGGCGACTCGTGCTCTTCACGGCCGACCTGGAGGGCGCGGACGCGGTCCGTGGCGAGGAGCGTGACCTGGGCCTTCGTGCGGGCGAGGATGTCCTCGAGGTCGATACGCATGTGGAAGGCGGTGATGTACCAGTAGATGAAGGCTTCCGCGGCGCGACGATCGGCCTCGCCGGCCGGATCCGGGAACACGACGTCGAGGCGGGCTTCGATCTCTTCTTCGACGATGTTCAGGATGGTCTGGCGGCTGTCGACGGCCTTGAGGGCGCGGTTGCGCAGGCCGTAGACGATCTGGCGCTGCTGGTTGAGTACGTCGTCGTACTGCAGCAGACGCTTGCGCATCGAGTAGTTCTGGCCTTCGACGCGCTTCTGGGCGGTGCCGATGGAACGGTTGAGGAGCGGGTGCTCGAGGGGCTCGCCTTCCTTGAAGGACTTCTCGAGCAGCGAGGAGATGATGCCGGCGTTCGAGAACAGGCGCATCAGGTCGTCCTCGAGGGAGACCAGGAAGCGGGAGCGGCCGGGGTCGCCCTGACGGGAGCAGCGGCCGCGGAGCTGGCGGTCGACGCGGCGGACTTCATGGCGTTCGGTGGCGAGGACGTAGAGGCCGCCGAGTTCGCGGACGCCTTCGCCCAGCTTGATGTCGGTGCCGCGGCCGGCCATGTTGGTGGCGATCGTCACCGCTCCGTGCTGGCCGGCCATCGAGACGATGTCGGCTTCGGCTTCGTGGTGCTTGGCGTTGAGGATCTTGTGCGGGACCTTGGCCATCGAGAGCATGCGGCCGAGGGTCTCGGAGGCTTCGACGGAGGCGGTGCCGACGAGGACGGGCTGGCCGCGCTTGTGGGCTTCGGCGATCTCCTTGATGGCGAACTGGTACTTCTCCTTGCGGGTCTTGAAGACGATGTCGTTGTCGTCGGAGCGGATGCACGGG
>CAIXQT010000344.1 GCA_903921665.1 uncultured Opitutia bacterium | reverse complement strand
GTACCGAAGCCAGTTTTGCCCTTTGCACAACCCGGCGAGACGTTAAACCCAAGGCATGCCCCGCCTCTTCCTCGGCCTCCTCCTTGGCGCCCTGCTCGCGCTCGTCCCCGCCGGCGCGCAGGAGACCCCGCCCAACTTCGTGATCCTCTTCGCCGATGACCTCGGCATCAACGACCTCGGCTGCTTCGGGCGCAAGGACCAGAACACCCCGAATCTGGACAAGCTCGCCGCCGAGGGCGCCCGCTTCACGCAAGCCTACGCCGCCGCCTCCGTCTGCTCGCCTTCGCGCGCGGCCCTCCTGACCGGTCAGAGCCCGGCCCGCCTGAAGATCACGACCTTCCTGAGCGGCCGGACTGATCGCGCCTCCCACCGCGTGCTCGCCGCTTCCTTGAACTACAATCTCCCGAACGGCGTCCAGACGATCGCCCAGCTCCTGAAGCCCAAGGGCTACGCGTCCGCGGCCATCGGCAAGTGGCACCTCGGCGGCAAGGGCCATCAGCCGATCCACCACGGCTTCGACGAATTCTTCGCCGGCAAGGCCAACCCTGGCGCCGAATCGCCGCAAGGCGGCAAGGGAGAGCTCGGCCATGCCGATTACGCCGTGAAGTTCATCGAACGAAACAAGGCCCAGCCTTTCTTGCTCTACCTCGCCTTCGACAACCCGCACATCCCGCTGGCCGCGCCGGCCAAGGCCATCGAAGCCAACGCGAAGTCCTTCCACCCGACCTACGCCGCGCTCATCGAGTCGCTCGACGCCGCCGTCGGCCGCGTCCTGAAAGCCCTCGAAGACAACGGCCTCGCGAAGAACACCGTCGTCATCTTCGCCTCCGATAACGGCGGCGTGCACATCTCCGAACTCAAGGAAAGCCCGGCGACCTACAACGCGCCTTCCCGCGCGGGCAAAGGGTTCGTCTACGAAGGCGGCATCCGGACGCCGCTCATCATCCGCTACCCCGGCCGCCTCGCTTCCCGCGTGATCAGCGAACCCGTGGTACTCGGCGACCTCTGCCCGACGATCTGCGCGCTGGCCAAGGTACCGGCCCCGCAGCCCCTTGATTTCCAGGATATCTCGCCGCTCCTCTTTGACAGCAAGCCGCCGGCCGACGCCAAGCCGCGGGCGCTTTTCTGGCATCAGCCGCATTATATGAACCAAGGCGGCAAGCCTGCGGGCGTGGTCCGCGAGGGCGACTGGAAGCTGATCGAGCAATACGAGGACGGCAGCCTCGAGCTGTACAATCTCGCCAAAGATCCGAGCGAGACTACCGACCTCGCCGCCGCCGAACCGAATCGCGTCGCCGCCCTGCGCGGCAAGCTCGAAGCCTGGCGCCGCAGCGTCGGCGCCGAACCGATCAAGGCTAATCCGAACTTCAGCCGCGCAGCCTGGGAAGCCTGCTTCGTGAAGACGGATGTCACCAGACTTCAGGCTCTGCCGACCTCCGAGGCCATGCGTCCGCTGCTCGCCGATTGGCGGAAGGCGATGAACGACGCGACGGCCGAAGGCTCCAACGCCCTGATCTTCCTCGAGGCGCGGGACGCCCAGGTGAAGGCCGTGAAGATGAAATACGAGGAGCCGCCCCTGAAAGACACCCTCGGCTTTTGGGTGAACGCCGCCGACACCGCGTCCTGGACCTTCCAGGCCCCGAAAGCCGGCACCTATCGCGTCACGGTCCTGCAGGGCTGCGGCAAGGGCAACGGCGGCTCCGTCGTCGCCCTCGACACCAAGCAGGGCTCGTGCGAATTCACCGTCGAAGAGACCGGCCACTTCCAGCGCTTCGTGCCCCGCGAGGTCGGCAGGCTCACGCTCGTCGCCGGCGAGAACACGCTCACGGTCCGACCGGTCAAGAAGGCCAAGGCCGCGGTCATGGACCTGCGACGCGTGATCCTCGAGCGCGTCGACTAAGCGCTGAGCGTCGCCAGCAAAGCGCGCAGCTCTTCTTCGGGCTCCTCGTGCCCTTGGGCCACGGCGAGAGCGAGCGCGTCGGCGAACGCCACCTTAGCGGCAGGCTTGTCACCCGCAGCGAGGAGGCTCTTGCCGAGCAGGATGCGCGGCATCATCCAGTCGGCCTTGGAGGCCGCGGCGAGGCGCAGGTGCTCGATCGCGCCGGCCGCATCGCCCTCGGTCCAAAGGGCCTGGCCGAGGGAGAACCGGAACAGGGGGTTCGCCGGATCGGCCGCGACGTGGCGGCGGAAGAGTTCGGAGCGGGACATGCTCAACCCTTGGGCTTCGCCGATGACTGGCGGAAGATGACCATCGAGAGTCCCGGCAGCCGGACCTCGATGGAATAAGGACGTCCCTGGCAGGGAATCGCTTCGGCGACGACGACGCCGAGGTTGCCTAGGCCATGGCCGGCATAGTGCTTCGAGTCGGTGTTCAGGGCTTCTTCCCAACGTCCGGGGAAAGGCACGCCGAGACGATAGGTACGTTCGACCGGCGTGAAATTACCCGCGACGGTCCAAGCGCAGTCGCGGCCGCGGCGTTCGAAGGCCAGCACGCTCTGCGCGCCGTCATCAGCGACGAGCCAGCCGAAGCTTTCGGGGCGCAGCTCGTTCTCGGCGAGGCCGGCGTCGCCGACGTAGAGTTGATTGAGGTCGGCGACCAGACGCTGGACGCCGAGATGAATCGGGTAATCGAGCAGGTGCCAGTCGAGCGAGGCGTCGTATTTCCATTCGGCGAACTGCCCGAACTCGCAGCCCATGAAGAGGGTCTTCTTGCCCGGCCAGGACCATTGCAAGGCCAGCAGGCAGCGCAGGTTCGCCGCCTTCGTGGCGTCGTCGCCGCCGCCCATCTTGCCGATGAGCGAGCCTTTGCCGTGCACGACTTCGTCATGGGAGAAAGACTGCACGAACGATTCGGTCCACTGGTAGAGCATGCCGAACGTGAGCTTGTCGTGATGGAACTTACGGAAGAGCGGATCCTGGCGGAAATAGTCGAGCGTGTCGTGCATCCAGCCCATGTTCCACTTGAAGTCGAAGCCGAGGCCGCCTTCGGGCACGGACTTCGTCACGCCCGGGAAGGACGTCGATTCCTCGGCGATCATCGCGACGCCGGGCTGGTAGAGGTGCACGAGCGAGTTGACCTGCTTGAGGAATTCGATCGCCTCGATGTTCTCGCGGCCGCCGAAGCGGTTCGGGATCCATTCGCCGGCCTTGCGCGAATAATCGAGGTAAAGCATCGAGGCCACCGCGTCGACGCGGAGGCCGTCGACATGGAAACGCTCGAGCCAGGAGAGAGCGGAGCAGACGAGGAAGCCGCGGACCTCGTGGCGTCCGTAGTTGAAGATCAGCGTGCCCCAGTCCTGGTGCTCGCCGAGGCGCGGGTCCGCATGCTCGTAGAGATGCGTCCCGTCGAAGCGGGCCAGCGCGAAGAAATCACGCGGGAAGTGCGCCGGCACCCAGTCGACGATCACTCCGATGTTCGCCCGATGGAGGGCGTCGACCATCGTCATGAAGTCGAGCGGCGAGCCGAAGCGGTGCGTCGGCGCGTAGAAGCCCGTGACCTGATAACCCCAGGAACCGTCGAAGGGATGCTCGGAGGGCGGCATCAGTTCGACATGGGTGAAGCCCATCTTGACGCAGTAGTCGGCGAGCTGCTGGCCGAGTTCGCGGTAACCGAGCACGCGGCCGCCTTCCTCAGGCACGCGACGCCAGGAGGCCAGATGGACCTCGTAGACCGACATCGGGCGCGAGCGCAGGTCGCGATGGCGGCGCGCCTCCATCCAGGCCGCATCGTTCCAGACGAATTTCGAAAGATCGCAGACGATCGCGGCGTGGTTCGGCGACGGCTCGAAATGCAGGCCGTAAGGGTCCGTCTTCAGGAACGGCGTGGCGTCGTGCGGACCGACGATCTCGTACTTGTAACGGGCGCCGGCGTGGATGCCCGGGATGAAGAGCTCCCAGATGCCGGAAGCGCCGAGGTTACGCATCGGGTGGGCGTGGCCGTTCCAGAGATTATGGTCGCCGACGACCGAGACGCGCCGGGCGGAAGGGGCCCAGACGGCGAAGGAGACGCCCAGCACGCCGTCGAGCGTACGTACATGGGAACCGAGCTTATAGTGGGCGCGGTGATCGTCGCCCTTGCCCAGCAGGAAGAGGTCGTCCTCCGAGATCGTCGGCAGGAAACGATAAGGGTCGTCGACCACGCGGCTGACGCCGTCAGGGTAGGTCACCCGGAAACGGTAGCGAAAAGGGGCGGAACCCGGGAGCTCGGCTTCGAAGACCCCGCTGGCATGCAGCTGCTGCATCGGGACGGGCTTGGTCGGGCCTTCCGGGATCAGTTCGCACGCGCTGGCCCAAGGGAAGAGCGAGCGGGCCACCAGACCGCCACCAGCCAGCGGATGCAGGCCCAGGAAACGATGCGGCGAGGTCTCCTTGGCGTCCACCAGGGCGGTCAACTCTGCTGGACTGAGGCGCATCCCTGAAGACTCCACGCAGGGCGGTAGGTCGGCAAGCGCTCATTGCCCGAAAATACTTGAGGGAAACCCCTGAGCGACAACGCTCTCGCGATGCCTGGCCGTCGTTTCTGGATTCTTGCCGCAAGCCTCTCCCTCACCGTGGCGGCCTGGGCTGCCGAACCCGCCAAGCCCGCCGGCAAAAGCGGCGAGGTCATGCCCAACATCGTGGCCGATTCCTTCGCTCCGGAAGAAGGCGGCAAGATCGTGGTCGCCACCAACGCGCACCTCGAAAGCAAGGACGCGACCATCGACGCCCGCAAGATCCGGTTCGACTACCGCACCGGCACCATCGTCGCCGAAGGCAATGTCGTCTACGCGACCAAGAACCTCCGCATCATCGGCGACAAGATCGAAGCCGACCCGCGCAACGACACCATCGTCGCGACCAACGTCCGCTTCGGCCGCGCGCCGATGTACTTCACCGCCGAGACGCTGAAGATCGTCAAAGGCGACAAGACCATGCGCGGGCTGCGCATGTGGAACAGCGAGCCCGACCGGCTCGGGATGCACCTCAAGATCGCCGAGGCCTCCTATGTCGAAGCGGAAGACCATCTCACCCTCCGCAGCGT
>CAIXQT010000343.1 GCA_903921665.1 uncultured Opitutia bacterium | reverse complement strand
TCTTTGCCTGCAACCCGTGGTATGGATTGAAGTCGGTCATTGCGGTCTCGTGCCATGTATTCAGAAGTATCTTATGAATCCGCCCCTAGGTTCGTTGCTCCGTCGTATTTGGCCGTTATTCGCCGCGGTCGCGCTGTGCGCCCAGACGGCCCAGGTGCTTGAGACGAAGACGATCACGCCGCCCGAAGAGCCCTATGCCGGTTGGCCGACGGTCGCTCGTAGGGCGAACGGCGAACTTTGGGTCAGCTGGTCTGGTGGCCGCGACGGCCATGTCTGCCCGATGGGGCAGGTGCGGGTCATGTCATCCCGCGATGACGGGGTCACCTGGAATTACCCACGCGTGCTGCTCGACAGCCCGATTGATGATCGCGATAGCGGCGTGATGGAAACGGCCAAGGGCACGCTGCTTGTCACCACGTTCACTTCGCTGGCGTATGAGGAGCATCTGGCCAAATCCATGATCTATCTGCCGGACGGCAAGGGGTCCTCGATGAAGTCCATGGCGCCGGAACGCATCGCCCGATGGAAGGCGGCGCAGGATCGCCTGACGGCTGAGCAGCGTAAGGCGGAGCTCGGCGAGTGGGTACTTCGCTCGACGGACGGTGGTCTGAATTTCTCCGCGCGCATCCCCACGATCGTCAACAGCCCGCATGGTCCGACTCAACTGAAAGACGGCCGATTACTCTACGTCGGTAAGCAGCTCTGGACTAAGGAGCACCGCATCGGCGCCGCCGAATCCAGGGACGACGGGCTCACTTGGACCTGGTTGAGCGAGATCCCGGGTCGGCCCGGCGATGATGTTGCCAGCAAATATCACGAACTGCATGCCGTCGAGACCGAGGACGGACGCATCGTCGCGCAGATCCGCCATGAGGGCAAGGTCGACACGAACGGGACCTTGCAGACGGAGTCCGCCGACGGCGGCAAGACCTGGACGATTCCACGTGCGATCACCTTCGGGATTCCTTCCCAGCTCATCAAGCTGCGCGACGGCCGTCTGCTCATGACCTACGGCCACCGTCGCATGCCCTTCGGCAATCAGGCCCGCGTGAGCGCCGATCATGGGCGCACCTGGAGCGAACCCATGACCGTTTCCGGTGACGGTGCTGCGGGCGACCTCGGCTATCCTTCGACCGTGGAGCTGGCCGACGGCACGCTGCTCACCGTCTGGTACGAGAATATGAAAGACCTCGGCAAGGCGGTGCTCCGCCAAGCGAAGTGGAAGGTTGGGAAGTAGGGGCGGCTATGCCGCGCGGGGGACTGCTGGCATGGTGAACTGCTGCGAAGCAGCGCGCTGAGCGCGGCTCAGAGTCCGAAGCCTTGGGACTTGCGGACGTCGCCGACGTACCAGTTCTCGAGCTTCTCGCGGGCCCAGGGGGTCTTGCGCAGGAAGGTGAGGGACGACTTGATCGTCGGATCGAACATGAAGCAGCGGATCGGGATCCGGTGCGCCAGTTCGTGCCAGCCGTATTTCGCGACCATCGACTCGAGGAGCTTCTGCAGGGTGACGCCGTGCAGGGGGTCGCGATGAGGAGGGCGTTCGTCGGGCATGGCGTTCAGGCGGCGCAGCGCTTGAGGAAGACCAGCCGGTCGATCGCCACGATCTTCGGCGGCAGGAGGCGGGGGCGGATGATCGTCGGGTCGGTGGTGTGGCTCGTCACTTCGAAGAGCCCGTTGTAGAACCATTTGCCGCCTTCGGTGCGACGCACGTAGACCGGGAGAGGCCCGCGGGTCTCGGCGAGGCGGATGCCCCATTTAGGCTGGTCGCCTTTGCGGCCGACCCAGACTTCGCACGGTTCGCTGTCGGCGCGCGGATTCCAGCCGAGGCCCAGGCAGACGCCGATGACCTCTTTGCTCTTATGGATGACGAAGTTCGGGGGCTTCGGGTCGCCGCCGAGGAAGGCGCGGACTTCGTCGAACTCGTAACCTTCGCCGACGACGTGCGGGGCGGGGGTGGGAGAAGGCGAAGCGTCGGACATGGCTGAAGGCAATAGGCCGACCCGCGGGGCGGGGGAAGGCTAAATCCCGGTCCAACAAAAAGGCACGCTTGCGCGTGCCTTTCGTCGGGAGTCTCGGCGGTCCTCAGGCCTTCGGCTTCGGCTCGTCTTCCACGAGGCGGATACGCAGGTCGCGCAGCTGCTTCGGGGCGACGGGGCTCGGGCAGTCGGCCATCAGGTCGCGGCCGTTCTGGTTCTTCGGGAAGGCGAGGATGTCGCGGATCGAAGAGCGGCCCGCGAGCATGGCGACCACGCGGTCGAAGCCGAGGGCGAT
>CAIXQT010000342.1 GCA_903921665.1 uncultured Opitutia bacterium | reverse complement strand
TTGCCGACGGAGTGGGTATCCTCGAGGCCGAAGCCGGAGAGATGCACGACGGGCGGACCGTCCGGGACGTCGTCGCCGTTGGCGTCGGGATAGAACAGCAGGTAAGGCGGGTTCATCACCCAGACGCCGCCGTTGGCGCGCACGGCGGAGTTGGCCATGTTGAGCCCGTCTTGGAAGACCGTGTGCTTGTCGTAGACGCCGTCATGCTTCGTCGATTCGTGGATCGAGACGATGTCGGCGCCCCGGTCATGGTGGGGCGGAGCCGGCGGGACGCGGTCGTAGTGCGAGCGATAATACTTATCGCGGCTGATCATATTTACGCCTGCAGGGTAAGGATACTGGCGATACTGGGTGACCCAGAGGCGGCCACGGGTATCGAAACTGAAGTGCGTCGGTTGGGCGATCTGCGGCTCGGACAGCAACAGGTCGACGGCCAGGTCAGGCGTCGCCCGCATCTTCGCAAAGGCGTCGGCCGGCGAGAGCGTCGGCCCGTGGAACTGTTCGGCGCGACCCAGGACCCGGTTCGATTCGCGGAACTTGGAGAACGAAGAAGAGGCCGGCTGGACCTTGAGGGATGGTCCGGGGATGAACGGCGTCGCGGAATATTCCCAGGCGCCTTCGAGCACGCACTCCATGAAGTAGTTCATGATGAACGGTGCTTCGCCGAGGAAGCCGCCCTTCCCTTCGGGCTGCTGGATACGGAAGACGATCTCGTTCCACTCGCCCTTCTTGAGAGTACCCACCGGAACCTTGTGGCGGAAGACCTCCTTGCGCGCGCTCTTGTAACTGGGCGCGAGCGCGCCCCCCGTGCCGATCTTTACGCCGTTGACGAAGGCCTCATGGGCGCCTTCGAGATCGCGGAAGTGGACTCCTACCGATTCCTCGAAGAGGTTGCGCTCATGCTTGGTGAAGAAAGAGTCGTCCACGCGCACCCAGGTGCGATACCAGGCGTCGGCCGCGATGGCCGGACGGGAGGCGGGCGAGGGGATCGGCGCGAGGGATTGCGCAGAGGCGCACGCGACGGCCAGCGCGGCGAAGCACCAGAACAAGCACAGACGGAGGGGCATGGGGTTGAGGATGAGACAAGCGAAGCGGGCGTTGGTCGCAATCTTCGGCGAACATCGGGCGCAGATAATCGTGATATCTTCCGATATGACGGAAGTCCCGCATGACCGCCGGGGGCTATGACGCACCGCCCGGACAATTAGATTGGAAGCCCCCGACCCGGCGGGCAACTTGCCCGGATGCTTGGAGCCATCGCCGGCGACATCATCGGGTCGGTCCACGAATTCAGCCGTAACGAAGACGCAGGCTTCCCCCTCTTCGCCGAGAAGTCCTGCCCGACCGACGACTCGCTGCTCACCTGGGCGGTCGCCGAGACGATCCTCCGCGGCGAACGCGACTATAAGCCGCGGCTCGTCGGCATGGTCAGCTACTACGAGAAGAACGGCCAACTGGCCCCTTTGTCGGCGGCCTTCGGCGGCGGCTTCTCCAGCTGGGTCTATGGCGGAGCTCAGGGCGAGCGTGATTCCTACGGCAACGGCTCGGCCATGCGCGTTTCGCCCGTGGCCTGGGCGTTCGACGACCTGGAAACCGTCCTCGAACATGCGACGCTCAGCGCGCGCCCTTCGCACGCTCACCCCGAGGGCATCAAGGGCGCCCAAGCCGTCGCCGCGGCAATCTGGACCGCGCGTATCTATCGTAAGCCCGAAGCCGTCCGAGCCGTCGCCGAAAACTTCTACGGCCCCCTGCCCGACCTCGAGCACATCCGGAAGACGCATACCTACAACGAGACCTGCCAAGGCTGCGTCCCGGAGTGCCTGGCCATCGCGATCGGCACCCCTGACTTCGAGTCTGCGGTCCGTTTTGCCGCCTCCGTACGAGGCGACGCCGACACCCTGGCCGCCATCACCGGATCGATCAGCCAAGCCCTCTGGGGCGTTCCTAAGGGCATCCGTGAGCAATCCTTGGCCATCGCCGCACGCTGTTACCCCGGGATGGAGCTTACCATGGCCGAATTCGAGGCTAAGTTCGGCGGTTATTGATGATTATAAGGGGTTTAGGCCTGCCGACTTGACAGTGAACAAGTTTTCATAGAACATGCGTTCACTATGGAAGAACTGACCAAGAAGCAGCGGGCCATCCTCGACTACATGAAGGCGCACGTCGCCGAGCACTCCTACTGGCCGAGCATCCGCGACATCCAGGCTAAGTTCCGCTTCGCCTCGACCAACGCCGTCTTCGGCCACCTTCAGGCCCTCGAGCGCAAAGGCGTCCTCCAGCGTATCCCCGGCGCCGCCCGCGCTTACAAGATCGTCCCCGAAGTCCTCGGCGACACCTCTGAGACGGTCATCCGCTACGAAGGCCCCGGCGACGACGCCATCGCCTTCGAGAGCGTCAAGTTCGCCGGCTCCATCGCCGCCGGCTTCCCCGACTACACCGAATCTTCCGGCGTCCTCGATTCGATGCAGGTGCCCCTCTCTCCCAGCTCGCGTCGTCGCGCCCCCGAATCCTTTGCGCTCCGCGTACGCGGCGATTCGATGATCGATGCCGACATCAATGACGGCGATACGGTCATCGTCGAACCGGGCGTACCGAAGCATGGCGACATCGTCGCCGCCCTCATCGACGGCGAGACGACCCTCAAGCGCCTCATTAAGCAGGGCTCGAAAGTCTACCTGAAGGCCGAAAACCAGAATTACCCTGACCTCATTCCCAGCACCTCCCTCACGATCCAAGGGATCGCGAAGTCGGTGATGAAGCGGATCTGAAGAGGCGCCCTGCCCTTCAGAGCGACCAGGCCTTGAGCTGGGCGTCGATGGCGGCACCCATGACCTGGTAGCCCTTGTCCGTGGGATGCAGGTAGTCGCCCATGGTCTCCTTGAGGATGCTGCCGTCGGCTTCGACGAGTTTGTCCGTCAGGTCGAGATAGGCGTCGGCAATCTGCGGGCCCTGCGACTTGAGCAGTAGGTGCGCCTTCAGCAGTATGTTCGTATCCGTCACGCGCTGGCGGGTGGCATCCAGCTTGGCCTGACGCGGCAGGATCGCGAGCAGCAAGATCTTGGCCTGCGGGGCCTGGCGGCGGAGCTCGCGGCAGACCTCAGCCACGCCTTCCGCGGTCTCGGCGGGAGGATTGAAGCCGGAGAGATTGTTCGTGCCGATGAGCACGACGAAAGCCTTGGGCTTGAGGCCGGCGACCTCGCCGTGGCGCAGGCGCCAGAGGACGTTCTCCGTCCGGTCCCAACCGTAGCCGAGATTGATCGGGTGATGCGGGGCGATCCACTTCTCCCAGGAGTCCTTGCCCGCGACACGCTTGGCCTTGGGCTCGCCTGACCAGAAATGCGTGATGGAATCGCCGATGAAGACCACGTCGGCCCGGATGGCGCCCGGCCTATTAAGGGCGAGGATCTCATTGTGCCGGACGACCCAATCGTAGGAACGCCAGTCGCGGTTCTGGGTGAGCGGGACCAAGGCAGTATTCTTCGGTCCAGCCCCTGGGACGATCTGCGTCGCCACCTTGCCCGACAGCTTATTACCCTCGAACGCAGCGGCCTTCACGGTACCGCCTTCCGGGAGCTCGATCGGCGCAAGATACACGCCGGCCGAGAAATCAGGATCCTTGCCGTTCAGCGTGTAACGGATGACGTCGGTCGGTTTTTCCGGGACAATCGTGACGGTCCGCTTGGCAAGATCGAGGGAGAGCTCGAAGGCGGAGACCAGAGACGAAACTAAGACAGCGGCAAACAAGGATGACAGGCGAAGGACGCGCATGGGGGTGAGCCCAACGTGCCGAATCACCCGTCGCTGGCAACGCAAACTAGGCCTGCTTCCGGAGCACCAACAGGACGTCCGAATACGCCATGTCGATCTTCCGGGTCGAGGTGAGGTCGTAGTGGAAATCGTGGCAGGCGACGAGACGCAGCGACGAAACCTTGGCCAGCAAGGCCTTTAGCTCGGCAGGCGAATACGTCCGGAAGTCCCAGAGGGTCTCCTCGACGCGGGTCTTCCCCTTCTCGGTGATGCGCATACGCGTGCGCATGGCCTCGGTACGGGACTTACGGTCGGCCGGGGCGGACCAGGTATCACTGACCACCCGGATGCCTGGCTTGCGCCCAATCCAGCGTTCATGGTCGGGCGGGGTGTTCTTATAATCGGTGAGGTGCAGACCAAGCAGAAGGAGGCCGCCCGGACGCAAGGCTGCGGCCATGCGACGGAGCGCGCTCACCGCGCCGGCCTCGGTGTCGACGTACTTGAACGTACTGACGAAGCAGTGGGCGACGTCATAGCGGGCTCCTTGGGGGATCTTGAAATCTTGGAGACGATCGCGCCACACCCTGCCCTTCAGTCCCTTGGCCTTCAGGCGGTTCTTGGCGAAGGCTACCTGGTGCTTGTTCAGGTCGAAGCCATGGACGACGTGACCGCGGGCAGCCAGGGACTCAAGTAGACGTCCGGACCCGCAAGCCGGCTCGAAGACGCGCATTGGCCCGTCCAACTTCGGCCCGTGCTTCTTCATGATACCCTCGATGAAGCGGGTCTCCTTCGGCGTATAGTCCGCATAGACCATGTCGTAATACAACGGCGAGTCATACCACGCGGTGGCGGATTGCTTGGAAGAGGACAAAGTGGTCAGCGGTTGGCGGTTAGCAGATAGCGGTTGGTAACGGCAAGAGGTGTGGCATGGGTTTTACCCCAACCGCCAACCGCTAACCGCTACCACCTAAACCTATTACTGATAAATCTCCCCGCCTTTTTCGCGGAATTCCTTGGACTTCTCTTCCATGCCCTTGGCGAGCGCATCGGCTTCGGAGACGCCCTGGGCGTCGGCGAACTTACGGATATCATCCGAGATGCGCATCGAGCAGAAGTTTGGTCCGCACATGGAGCAGAAGTGAGCGGTCTTGGCGGATTCCTGCGGCAAGGTCTCGTCGTGGTATTCCTGGGCGCGCTCGGGATCGAGGGCCAAGGCGAACTGGTCGGGCCAGCGGAACTCGAAGCGGGCCTTGGAGAGCGCGTTGTCGCGGATCTGCGCGGCGGGATGGCCCTTGGCGAGGTCGGCGGCGTGGGCGGCGATCTTGTAGGCGATGACGCCTTCACGGACGTCGTTCTTGTTCGGCAGGCCGAGGTGTTCCTTCGGCGTGACGTAGCAGAGCATCGCGGTGCCATACCAGCCGATCATCGCGGCGCCGATGGCGGACGTGATGTGGTCATAGCCCGGGGCGATATCGGTCGTAAGGGGTCCGAGCGTATAGAACGGCGCCTCGTGGCACCACTCTAGCTGCTTGTCCATGTTCTCCTTGATCATGTGCATCGGCACGTGGCCGGGGCCTTCGTTCATGACCTGCACGCCGCGCTCCCACGCGCGGGTGGTGAGTTCGCCCTGGGTCTTCAGTTCGGCGAACTGGGCGTCGTCGTTGGCGTCGGCGATCGAACCGGGACGGAGGCCGTCGCCGATCGAGAAGCTGACGTCATAAGCGGCCATGATGTCGCAGATATCGTCCCAATGCGTATAGAGGAAGTTCTCCTTATGGTGCGAAAGGCACCACTTGGCCATGATCGAGCCGCCGCGGGAGACGATGCCGGTGACGCGACGAGCGGTCATCGGGATATAAGCGAGGCGGACGCCGGCGTGGATCGTGAAGTAGTCGACGCCCTGCTCGGCCTGCTCGATGAGCGTGTCGCGGAAGATCTCCCAGGTGAGGTCTTCGGCGCGGCCGTTGACCTTCTCGAGTGCCTGGTAGATCGGCACGGTACCGACCGGAACCGGGCAGTTACGCAAAATCCACTCGCGGGTCTGGTGGATGTTCTTGCCCGTGGAAAGATCCATGAGCGTGTCGCCTCCCCACTTGATGGACCAGCGCATCTTCTCGACCTCCTCCTCGATGGACGAAGCCACGGCGGAGTTGCCGATGTTGGTATTGATCTTCACCAGGAAGTTGCGGCCGATGATCATCGGCTCGAGCTCCGGGTGGTTGATGTTGGCCGGGATGATGGCTCGGCCGCGGGCGACCTCGGAACGGACGAACTCCGGGGTGATCACCTTCGGGATGGCGGCGCCGAAAGACTCGCCCTTGTGCTGGAAGGTCAGGTCGTGACGACGGGTCGACTCAGGCTGGTCCGCCGCGAGGCGCATGTTCTCGCGGATGGCGATGTACTCCATCTCCGGCGTAATGATGCCTTGCTTGGCGTAAGCCAGCTGGGTCGGGCGCTGGCCAGGCTTGCCCTTGTAGACCTTTCGATCGGCACGGTCGAACTGGACCAGGCGGTTACGGGAGGTCGCGCGCTGGGCGGTCTCCGCGTGCTTCCAAGAAAGGTAACCGTCGTCTTCGGGCTTCAATTCGCGGCCAGGGACGGCCTCGACGTCGCCGCGTTCCAGGATCCAGGCAGCACGGATGGCCGGCAGGCCCTTCTCGACGTCGCCATGGAAGGCCGGGTCGCCCCAAGGACCGGAGGTGTCGTAGATGCGCACCGGCTCGTTCGCGGACTTCGTGCCGTCCGGGCGGGAGGTGTCGGCCAGCTTCACCTCGCGCATCGGCACGAGGATATCAGGGCGCGAGCCCGGCACGTAAACGCGCGTCGAGTTCGGGAAGTTGGTAGGCTTGTTATCGGAGACCATGGGAAAGGGAGTAAGGTTGAATGGTTGATTTGTTGCTCCAAAGAAAAGCCTGTCCGCGCGGACCTGGGGAGATTCGCGGAAACGGGGATGGAGTTGGCTGCACAATCCGCTTCCTACGGCGCCGAAGCGCATCAGGTACGAGGGTTCGAGGCCAAGCCTCATCTCAGTCCGGTCGCGGACTCCCCTGGGAAAGACTAGGAAGGAACGCCCTGATGAAGGTGGAAACTCCCCAAGTAGCAAGTGGCAACCCCGGCCCGTCGTGGGGATCGCTACCAAAGGAAAGGGCCCGACACACGTCGGGCCCTTATTGCATCACTGAAGCACCAAATCAGCGGTTCATCGACAGCTGGGCGCGGAGATACTCGACCGTGCGACGCACGTTCGTGTCCACTTCCATCTGATTCACGACCGTCTTGCGGGCGTGGATGACCGTACCGTGGTCGCGTCCGCCGAAAGCCTGGCCGATCGACACGAGGGACATGCCGGTGAGCTGGGTGGCGAGGTACATGGCGACCTGACGGGGGAAAGCGATATTCTGCATGCGACGCTTGGACGTCATGTCCGACATC
>CAIXQT010000341.1 GCA_903921665.1 uncultured Opitutia bacterium | reverse complement strand
TTGAAGCCGGGTTGGCCGGAGGCTTCCTTGTAGGCAGCGTAAGCGAGGGCGGAGCAGATCGCGTCGGCATCAGGATTCTTGTGGCCGATGATGTACGTCGGTTGGGCGGAACGAGCGAGGGGAAGGGGAGGGGGGACGGACGACATGACGACGACGCTGTAGGCGTAGGGCACTTTTAAGGGTGGGATGCTGGGGAGGGAAGATTAATGGGGTAATGAGCGAGAACGGAGTGGGGAGGGGAGGGACCCTTTCACGACCTGGCTGTCTCGAGGTAGGGCTGACCACCCTTGGTCAGCCGCGGTTGAGCGAGGGCGCTCAACCCTACCCAAGTCAGACGATGCCCGCTCAAGGGGAAACCGGAGACCGGATGATTGGCTGGGGCAGAAACACTTTCAGGTCTCGGCCATCAGGTCCTTGGTACGGGTATCCAGGTTCAGGTGCAGGTTCGGATGTCTCTGCCCTCTGTCCTCCGCCATCGATTCAGCCCTCTACTCAGCCCTCCCTCTGTCTCTCCCGAACCGCCATCCGCCAACCGCTAACCGCCACCACCTTCTTCACCTCCTTGCCTTTCCCACCCCCACCCCTATCCCTACCCCTCTCCCTCATCTTCCCTTCACCATGTCCTCCCTCTTTTCTCCTCTCAAAGTCGGTGCCCTCACGCTGCCGAACCGGATCCTGATGGCCCCGCTGACCCGTTGTCGCGCCGAAGGCGGCAACGTCCCGACGGACCTGATGGCCGAATACTATGCCCAGCGCGCCGGCGCCGGCCTGATCATCGCCGAGGCCACCACGGTCTCGCCCCGCGGCCATGGCTACCCGAACACCCCGGGCATTTACACCGACGAACAGGTCGCCGGCTGGAAGAAGGTCACCGCCGCGGTCCACGCCAAGGGTGGCCGCATCTTCCTGCAGCTCTGGCACGTGGGTCGCATTTCCCATCCGGCTTTCCAGCCCAACGGCGAACTCCCTGTCGCCCCGTCCGCCATCAAGCCGAAGGGCCAGGTTTGGACTGGCAAGGAGATGGCTGACTACGTCGTCCCCCGCGCCCTGCACATCGAAGAGATCCCCGGCATCGTGGCCGAATACGTCAAGGGCGCCCGCCTCGCCAAGGAAGCCGGTTTCGACGGCGTCGAGATCCATAACGCCAACGGCTACCTCCTCGACCAGTTCCTCCGCAGCGGCACCAACACCCGTGCCGACGGCTATGGTAATTCCCTCGCCGCGCGTGCTCGGCTGACCCTCGAGGTCACTAACGCCGTCATCTCCATCTGGGGTTCCGACCGCGTGGGCATCCGTCTTTCGCCCGGTGGCGTGTTCAACGACATGTCCGACGCCAACCCGACCGAGACCTTCGGCTACGTCCTCCGCGAACTCTCCAAGCTCGAGCTCGCCTATGCGCACGTCACCCGCGTCACCGCCCAGGACATCGCGCACGGCGCCAAGGACGGCGTCGGACCCAAGGAGCTTCGCAAGGATTTCAAGGGCGTGCTCATCACCGCCGGCGGCTTCGATCGCGCGCAGGCCGAGCAGGCCATCGCCGAAGGCTGGGCCGATGCCGTCGCGTACGGCGTGCCGTTCCTTTCCAACCCCGATCTTCCTCGTCGCCTGCAGGAAAACCTCGCACTCAATACCCCCGACGAAGCCACCTTCTACGCCTCCGGCCCGAAGGGATATACGGATTATCCCGCGGCGAAGTAATCGCCGCGGAGGGCCAGAGCTAGGGCTTGGGGCAGGGCTAGGTAATTTTGGTAGGGGCAGCACCGCGTGCTGCCCTCGTTGTTTCCAGGGACAGCTCGCCGCTAAAAGGGAGACCGGAAGCCGGATAGCATGCTGCGGCTCTGCCTCGGGTAGGGCGGTCATTGCTATGACCGCCGTTCGCAGCGGCACGTGCGACGAGCCGGGCAAGGTCACCGACCATCCCGATATCCGTCCGCCCACGGACGTGATGGCAATCACGTCCCTACCTCATGCCTCAGCCAATATCCCGGTCTCCGGTCCCCCTATGCGTTCCCTTCTGTTGTCTTGGGTAGGGCTGGCCATCCTTGGCCGGCCGCGGCCGAGCAGGGATGCTCGGCCCTACCTAATCAGGAAACAAAAAGGACAGCACCTCGTGCTGTCCTCGTCACCTGCTTCGCAGCGGTTCCCCGTGCCAGCAGATCCCCGCGGAGCGAAAGTTCCGCTCAGTGATGTCCGCCGGCCTGGCGTTCCGCCTCTTCCTTCTTCTTGTCCCACTTGTGGTGGCCGTCGGGAAGGGTGCCGCCGAGTTCGTAGAGCTTCACCTTGTTGTTGACCATGGCTTCGCGCGAGAGGCCGGTCATCGAATACTGGCTCTGGAGCCAGATCGCTTCTTCGGGGCAGACTTCCTGGCACAGGCCGCAGTAGATGCAGCGCAGCATGTTGATCTCGAATTCCTTCGGCGCCTTCTCGACGTGGGCGTTCGCGGAGTCCTCGGCGATCTCCCCGGGGGTGATGCGGATGGCCTTGGGCGGGCAGACGAATTCGCACAGCTGGCAGGAGACGCACTTCTCGCGGCCGTTGGGATCCATCACGAGCGTGGGCACGCCGCGATAGTTCTTCGGGATGGTGGGGCGTTCTTCCGGATACTGGAGCGTCACGGAGGGACGCACCATGTTGTCCCAGGTGACCTTGAGGCCCGCGAGAATCTGCGGGAGATAGGTACGCTCGGCGAGGGTGAGCGGACGACGTTCGACGACTTTGATGGCCATGGTGTGGGTTATCCGCGGATGGCGTACCATGCGAAGTACGCGAGAAGGTTGAGGACAGCGATGGGCAGGAGCACGCGCCAGCCGATACGCATCACCTGGTCATACCGGAAGCGCGGAAGGGTCCAGCGCACCCAGACGAAGAAGAACAGGAAGAAGCAGAGTTTGAGG
>CAIXQT010000340.1 GCA_903921665.1 uncultured Opitutia bacterium | reverse complement strand
CGGCGCGGCCTTGCCGCCGGCGACCTTGAGCAACGTCTCGGCGGAAGTGGCCGGAATCGTCACCGGACCGCTGAGGTCGATGAAGCGGAGTTCCATCTGTACCGGCGGGATCTTGTCGACGCTGGCGTCCTTGGCGCGGACGAGCACATAGGCGAGAGGCGTCTCTTCCCAGCCGGGGCGGGAGGTCGGACGCGACTTCACGTCCGGCGCGGCGAAGGTGATCGAGCGGATGTCAAAGAAGGGAGCGAGGCCTTCGGTGAGCTTCTTCTCGAATTCATCGCGCGGACCCTGCGGCTCCGGCCCCTTGGCCGCCTGCTGGCCTCGGCGCTTGGACGCGGCGGCGAGGGCCGAAGGATCGTTGCTGAGATACTGGCCGAAGCGGGCCACGCGACCCATGGCCTCGGTGTGCACGACGCTGACGATGAGCCCGAACTCCTGGTTGGCGCCGACGGTGTTGGGGCCGTCGACCCGCGTCTGGATGCGGATCTCGCTGAGCAGCTCGTCGAGGTAGTCGGAGCGCTTCTTCAGGCCGAGGGAGAACGGATCGTCCTTCGTCACGACCAGGGTGCTGGCGAGATAGCGATACTTGAGGTCCTCGTGCATCGGGTTGTTGGTGTCGTTCAGGCGGCCGTTGAGCGTCTTGGCCAGCTGGCCCATGTGGGTGGGCGCCAGCTTGCCCGGCAGCGCCAAGATAGCGGCGCGGATCCGGCCCAGGGCGGCGCGGTTCATCGGCTTGCCGAGATTGACCTGGCCGGTGCTGCCGATGCCGAGGACGGCGTTGAACCAGCTCAGGTAGGGTTCGATGGAATACTCGTTGGCCGGCAGACGGACGACCTGACGGCCGTAGGCGTCGGCGGCGCGCTGGAAATAGTCCTGCGACCGGAGCGCCTTTTCCTTCGCGAGCACGAGACGTCGGGCGGGCTCGAGCGGCGCGAGGTCTTGGAAGCTTTCGAAGTCCGCCCAATCGTTCAGGACGACCGCGCCGAGCAGGAGCGCCTTGTAGGCATCGGGACGGCCGGCCTGCCATTCATCGATGATCTTGAGCAAGGAACCGTAACCAGCCTCGGCCATCGCATAGGTCTGGGCCTCGTTGCGGCGGGTGAGGTTGCCGCGCTGCACGTCGGCCCGACGCCAGCGGTCGCCGAGGTTGGCGTGCATCCTCTGGGCCAGCAGGAAGAACAGCTGCTCGTCCATCTTGGCGGTCGCGCCGAACACGCGCTCGATATGCGAGTCCCGATAGGCCTCGGCGTTGCTGTAGGCCAGGTCGAAGGCGTTGACCACCTTAGCTTGGTCGCGCGGGGCGACGCCGGCCTTGCGGAAGACCTCCATCATCCGGGCCAGGCTCTCGATGTTGCGCTCCATCATCACGGGCGTGATCGGGATGCGGGCGTCTTCGGGGAGGCCGTAGCGCCGGCGGAGCTCCTCAGGCAGCTGGGGATTATGAGCCTGACCCCAGGCGAGCAGGAAATCTTCGGCCAAGGCCACGCCGGCAGCCGGGTGGCGACGCGCGAGTTCGACGATGCGGTCGGCGGCGAGCTCGAAGTTCGCGCTCACGATGATGGCGCGGGCGAGGCTGGCGTCGAAGCGGGCGCGCAGGTCGGCCGGCAGGGCCGCCTGCCATTTGCCCGCAGGCGCGAGGAGCAACATCTCCTCCGGGTCGATCTCGCTGGAACCGTTGCGGGCGTTGCCACCCCGACGCGGCACGCCGGCCTGACGGCTGAAGGAGTTCTCCACCTCGGTCATCCACGACTCGGCCATCAGCGCGAGGACCTGGCTCCAGCTGCCGGAAGCGGCCTCGGGATTCTCCGCGATGAGATTGGCGAGGACGGTCTGGGCGCGGAGGTTGTCGATGCGTTGGGCCGCGGCCGCGTGCGTCTCGTTCTGGATCTTACGGGAAAGACCGCCGACCAGCTTCAAGGCCGCGTCGGGCTGGGAGCGCATCAGGTCGGCGAAGGTGCCGCTGAGTACGGCGGGCGAGACCTGCGTGAGCACGCGCAGCATCTCGCCGGCGGCCTTGGTCTTCTCCCAGTCGTTGACCTTCTTCTCGGAGCGCAGCAGGGCGACGTTGTCGCTCCAGATCCGGGAGATCTGATCCCGCTGGGCCAGTTCGGTCGCCTGTTCGGCCGCCAGGAAGGCGGCGATCTCCTGACGCAGCCCTTCGTCGGCGACCTTGTCCAGGTCGGCGCCGTCAGGAAGGTAGGCCTTGGCGAGGTCACGGAAGCCGCCGGCCAGCAGGACGCGCCCCGCGGCGAGGCGGCGGGCGGGGTCCTTGCCGCCGAGACGTTCGGTGCCACGCGCGAGGCGCTCGGCGATCCAGAAGCTCTCGTTCGGCGCGACGACCTGGCCGAGCATCTGGCCGATCTTGCGGAGTTCGAGGTCGCTCAAATCTCCGGGCGCGGCATCGGCGAGGGCGAAGACGTCCTCGATGCGCACGCCGCTCTTCGGCCGCTCGGCGAGGTCCGAGAGGATCTTGTCGTAGATGCCGCGGCCGAGTTCCGGCGGCAGCGCGGCGAGCTCGGCGCGGACCTGCGCCCAGTCGCCGAGGCGGAAAGCGGAGAGGAAGCGGGTGTCGGCGGTCGCGCGCGCATCGGGCTTGGCCGACTTCTCCATCGCGGCGAAGACTTCGGAGAGGTCGCGGGAGTAGCGATGGCGGAGCAGGCGCTCGTATTGCTGCTGCGTCTTGGCGTCGAGCACGGCCTGCTGGGCGGGCAAGGTCGCGGCGAGCACGAGGGCGGCGCAGAGGAACGGACGGAGGAGTCTCATG
>CAIXQT010000339.1 GCA_903921665.1 uncultured Opitutia bacterium | reverse complement strand
TCCTTGGTGACCTTCGGGGCGCCGAACTTCTTGTCGATCATCACATTGCGGCCCTTGGGACCGAGGGTGACCTTGACGGCGCGGGCGAGGATGGAGACGCCATTGAGCACCTTGCGGCGGGCGGCTTCGTCGAACAGAATCTGCTTCTTGGACATAGTGGTGTGGTTTGAGAGTTGGGAGGGAGATTATTCGATGACGGCGAGGATCTCTTCTTCGCGGAGGAGAAGGTAGATCACTTCGTCGAGCTTCACTTCGGTGCCGGCGTACTTGCCGACGAGGACCTTGTCGCCGAGCTTGACGTTGAAGGCGACTTTCTTGCCATCCTTGTCGAGGGCGCCGGTGCCGAGGGCAATGACCTTGGCTTCCTGCGGCTTCTCCTTGGCGGAGTCAGGGATGATGATGCCGCCCTTGATTTCTTCGGCCTCTTCGATGCGCTGGAGGAGGACGCGGTCGCCGAGGGGCTTGACGCTGGGTTTGTTATTTTTGGCCATGGTGGGTATTTGGGTAGAGGTATATCCTTGAGGACGTTGGGGAGATTGCAGAACAGATGCCAAAGCCGTTTTACTGAGGTTTAGCAAACGATTTAGGGGTTTTTCTCGGGTCTGAGGCCTCCAAGACCCCCCAAATGAGCCATTGTTCCCTATTTTGCTCGGGACAGGGTGTCACAGGGTGAGACAACGGGAACGCAGGGCTAGGGCCAGGGCTAGAGCTAGGGCCAGGGGCAGACCAAACAGTCCCCCTGCTCGAACCAGCCCTAGCCCAGGCTCTAGCCCTGGCGCTGCTCAGAGCTCCCCCGGCTGCTTGCCTTCGGGTTCCTTAAGCTGATCTCCCCAACCAAGGATACGCGCCTGGGCGCCGTGGTGCTCGGCCTTGGCCTTATCTCCCCGCTCCATCCAGATACGGGACATTGACGTGTGGATATGGATATCCTTCGGGCGAAGCGCGAGGGCTTGTTCGCCGGCAGCCAGAGCCTCGTCGTACTGACCCGAAGCGAAGTGGACCTCCGCCTTGGCGAGCCAAGCCTCGAAGCAAGCCGGGTCGGCGGCCACCGCCGCCTGCAGCTTCGCCAAAGCGGCCGACTCTTCGCCCATCGCGAAGTCGAACGCAGCCTCCTCCGCCAAGGCAAGGGCACGCGCGTGGGGCGAAGGTTCGGACATGCGGACAAGGTGCGTGGAGCCCACGGCATCGCAAGCGCTCCTTTCACGCTTGGAAAGGGACCGAGGGGGTCGCAACTTAACCGCATCATGGATCCTCGCTACGGAAAGCTCGCCGACGTGCTCTGCGGTTTCTCGACCCGCCTCAAGAAGGGGGAGAGCGTGCTCATCGACGCCCACGACGTCCCCGAGGACTTCGTCATCGCCCTGATCCGGGCCGCCCGCGAACGCGGCGCCACCCCGATGGTCAACCTGCACAAGGCCCGCGTCGGCCGCGAGATGGTCAAGGGCGGCACCAAGGAACAGTTCAAACTGGCCGCCGACCACGAGCTCGCCCGCATGAAGAAGATGCAGGCCTACATCGCCGTGCGGGGCTCGGATAATATCTTCGAAGGCAGCGACATCCCGGCTACCCAGGCCAAACTCAACGGCGAGCTCATGCGCCCCGTCCTCGACCACCGCGTCAACAAGACCAAGTGGGTCGTCCTCCGCTGGCCGACCTCGTCGATGGCCCAGCAGGCCAAGATGAGCACCGAAGCCTTCGCCGACTTCTATTTCCGTGTCTGCACGCTCGACTACTCCCGGATGATTCCCGGCATGGAAGCCCTGAAGCAGGCGATGATGAAGACCGACGAGGTCCATATCGTGGGCCCCGGCACGGACCTGAAATTCAACATCAAGGGCATGAACGCCATCCCCTGCGGCGGCGAATATAACATCCCCGACGGCGAGGTCTTCACCGCCCCGATCAAGGACTCCGTCAACGGCGTGCTGCAGTACAACTGTGCGACCATCTACCAAGGCGTCTCGTTCGAGAACATCCGCCTGGTCTTCCGCAAAGGCAAGATCGTCGAGGCCACCTCGAACAACACCAAGCGCCTGAACGAGATCCTCGATACCGACGGCGGCGCCCGCTTCATCGGCGAGTTCGCGATCGGCTTCAATCCGCACATCCTCAATCCGATGCAGGACATCCTGTTCGACGAGAAGATCGCGGGCTCCTTCCACTTCACGCCCGGCAAGTGCTACGAGACCACCGACAACGGCAACCATTCGTCCATTCACTGGGACATGGTCTGCATCCAGCGCCCCGAATATGGCGGCGGTGAGATCCGTTTCGACGGTCAGACGATCCGCAAAGACGGCCTTTTCCTTCCCAAGCCCCTCCAAAAATTGAATCCCGCATACCTCCTCGGTAAGGCCAAATAACATGGCCAACCAAAAAAAGCCGAAGAAGGCCCAGCCCAAGCGTCTCGGCTCCCGCCCTCAGGCCCGCACGGCCAAGGCGCTCAAGCGCAAGGACAAGCCCGCCCCGCACGTGCCCTACGCGGCGCGTCCCGCCAAGGCGCCGATCGAAGAGCTTCGTCCGGATGAGATCGTCAAGACGCGCATCCCGAGCGAGTTCGAACCCGCCCGCGCCGACAAGGTCGTCGCGACGCTGCTCGAAGGCGTGAGCCGCTCGCGCGTGCAGAAGGCCCTCGACCTCGGCATGGTCAAGGTCAACGGCCAACCTGCCGACCGCCGTACGGTGCTCAACCCCGGCGACGCCATCGAAGTCGCGCTTCCCTCCCCCGGCGAGCCCACTGCCCGGCCGGTCAAGATGTCCATCGAGGTCCTCTTCGAAGACGCGCACATCATCGCCGTCAACAAACCCGCCGGCCTGCTTACGCACCCGGTCCAAGGTTCCGACGAGGTCTCGATCGTCCACGGCCTCCTGCATTACACCAAGGGCAAGCTCGCCCCGGCCGGCGGCGCGCCTCGCCCCGGCGTCGTCCATCGCCTCGACCGCGAAACCTCCGGCGTCATCGTGCTCGCGAAGACCGACAAGGCCTACCACGCGCTCGTCGCGCAGTTCGCCGAACGTACCGCGAAGAAAGAATATCTGGCGCTGGTCGACAAAGCCCCTCGCCTGCTCTCCGGCGTCATCAACGCCAGCATCGACCGCCACCGCACCGTCCGCGTGCGCATGGCCGTCCGCGAAGACGGCCGCGAAGCCATCACCGATTGGCGCGTCGAAGAAAAGTACGGCGTCGAAGCCGCGCTCGTCCGCGCCTTCCCGCACACCGGCCGCACGCACCAGATCCGCGTCCACCTCGCGCACATCACGCACCCGATCCTCGGCGACCGTACCTACGGTAAGTTCGATGTCCCGAGCTACACCGGCTGGCCCATGCCCCGCGTGATGCTCCACGCCCATAAGCTGACCCTGACCCACCCGCAGACTGGCAAACCGCTCACGATCACCGTCGAGCCGCCGAAGGACTTCTTGGAGCTCAAGGAATGGCTGGCGAAGAAGTTCGGCCGTAAACCCTACCTTCTTCCCGCGTAAGCGAGAAGAAGGAGGGCTAGAACCAGGACTAGCTTGGCTTCACCCTTACTAGCCCTATCCCTGGCCCTACCCCTAGCCCTGCTTAGTATCCCTTCTGCCCGGGCTTGGGCAGCTTGGTCGGGGCTTTCCAGTCGGCAGGAAGGAGCTTCGCGGCGGTCAGCGGGTCGTTATCGCCGTCGGCCTTCATCTCGGCACCGAGCTTGGCGAGCATGGCCTGGATACGCTCGGCCTGAGCAGGATCGCCGGACAGGTCCTTGGTTTCATGAGGATCGGACTGCAGGTCGAAAAGCTGGGTGCGGTCGACGTGCGGGTAGCGGATCAGCTTCCAGCGTCCGTCGTTGAGCGCCTTCTGGATGGTCTTGTAACCGAACATCAGGAACGGGCGGGCGGGCTGGGACGGATTCTTGAGCACGGCGGTGAACTCGCTTCCGTTGGAACCCGACGGAGCGGTGACGCCGCAGAGCTTGCCGAGCGTAGGCAGGACGTCGAAGAGGTAGCACAGCGCCTCGCTGCGCTTGTCGGCAGCGATGCCGGGTCCGGCGACGATCAGCGGCACGCGCATGGAGTGCTCGTACAAGTTCTGCTTACCGATGAGCCCGTGCGAACCGCGGGCCACGCCGGAATCCGCGGCGAAGACGATGATCGTATTGGCGGCGTAGGGCGAGGCGTCGACGGCGTCGAGGACGCGGCCGACCTGGACGTCGAGGAACGAGATGTAACGGTAATACTCGGCCAGCATCGTCTGGATGTCGGCCTGCTTGCGGGGCCAGGGCAGTAGCTGCTCATCGCGGATGACCATCTCGCCGTTATCGAAAGGATGCTGCGGCAGGAAGTTCGGCGGCAGCGGGATCGAGGCGGGCGCATAATCGACCGGAAACCCTTCCGGCACGATGTGCGGGTCATGCGGACCGTCGAAGGCCAGGTAAGAGAAAAAAGGCTGCTTGCCCTCCTGCGACTTCAGGAACGCGAGAGTCTCGTCGGTGGCCTCTTCACAGAGGTGCTTCGGAGAGATTTTCGCCGGGGTCAGCTTACCCGTCGGCAGCATGTCGCTGGTCGGAGCCTTCAGAGGGTTAGCCATGCCGCCGACGAAGAGCGCCTTGGCCTGCTGGAAGGACTTCGGGATCGAGGGCGGGCCGTTATGCCACTTACCCGTGGCGAAGGTCGCATAGCCGGCTTCACCGAAGGCGTGCGGCCAGGTAGCGTGCTTTAGCAGCCTCTCGTCGATCTGCGCCAACGAGCGACCGGAGAGCAGCATCGCGCGCGAGGGCACACAGGTCGCGCCCTGATTGCCGCCCTGCATGTACGCGCGAGTAAAGGCGACGCCACGCTTCACGAGCCGATCGAGGTTCGGGGTCTTGATGACGGGATTACCGAGAGCCGCGATGGTATCGGCCCGCTGGTCATCCGCGAAGATGAAGACGACGTTCGGCGGCTGGGCGGCGATCAGGGACACGACCGTGACCAGCAATGCAAAGCAGAGTCGGGGTAGGCTCATGGGCCCATCCAAGCCCGTCCGCCCAGGGAAGGCAACCCGCGTTCAGGCGTTGAAACCGTGGTGCCCGTCCTGCTTACGATGCTCGGGCGCGTCTGGCTCGACATGCACCAGGACGGAGATCACTTCGGGATGCGAACGAAGGATGTCCGACTTGATCCGCCCCGCGATGGCATGGCCTTCGGCGACCGTGGCGCCTTCGGCTACCTGCAGGTGGAAATCGACCTCGAAGCGGTCGCCCAGACGGCGGGCGCGGAACGCGTGGAATCCCTTGGCTCCCGGCGCGGCGAGAATGTGCTCGCTCAGGTCATGCAGCACGTGCGCCGCCGGAGCGGTGTCCAAGAGGTCCTCGCAGGCACCCTTGAAGAGCTTGATGCCTTCGGAGCCGAGCCAACCAGCGAGCACGAGACCCACGACCTTATCGAGGGCCTTCCAGTCGGGATTCACGTTGGCGACGACGACGGCGACGAGCGCGAGCAGCGATGCGATGGCGTCGGCGCGATGGTCCGTCGCGTTGGCCATCAGGAGGCGCGATCCGAGACGCTCGGCCTGGCGTCGCGCATACTGGTAGAAACCTTCCTTGATGAGCAATGCCCCGCCGGCGACCCAGGCGGCCGCGATGCCGGGAGCGGCGGTATCGGCCCCGCTGACGAGCGCGGACAACGACTGCCAAGCCAAGCCCAGGCAGAAGAGCAGCACCAGCGACGAGATGAGCATCGTCGCCAAGGTGGAGAAGCGATGATGCCCGTAGGGGTGATCGTCGTCCTTGGGAAGATGGGCGAACTTGAGGCCGATAATGGCCGCGATGTCGCTGGCGATATCCACGAGCGAGTGGATACCGTCGGCGACCAAGGCCTGCGACGAGGCGACGAGGCCCACGCTCAGCTTTGCGCCGGCCAAAAGGACGTTGACCGCCAAGCTCAGCGCCACGGTCAGACCACCCTCGCGCTGCAGCGTCGTGCTCATTTGGGTGAATTAGCCCTAATCAGGTCCGCTTCGGCCTGCCAGTCGATTCGGACCAAGCGGGCCTCGGTCACGGCAGGATGGCCGTTCAATTCACGGACCAAGGCCTCGAGCTGACCCCACGGGGCGCCGCCAGGCAGCTTGCGCCACGCATCAAGACGGACGAGGACTTCCTCATGGCCAGGCCAGGCGACGGCGACGTCACCGGACTGTAGTTTGACCTCGGCGGCCTGACGGCCTGGCTTGAGTTTGATCGCGATGCGATCGGCGAAGGTGAACTCATAGGACGCCACCGGACCGGCCTCGGCCAAGGCGACGCCGGCGACGTAAGTCTCCTTGATCAGGATATGCTCCTCAGGCAGTTCCTTGCCTTCGGGAGAGTAACGCCGGGTCCCGCCGGTGACGAGCGTGCGGACTTTCGCCCCGCCCTCTTTCTCGGCGACCTCCTCGAAGAGGACATATTTTCCATAGAAGCCCTTCTGCATGACCGCGAAGTCGTACATCATCGGAGCCATGCTCAAGGAAGAGCGGACCGCCCGGAGCTGGTTCTTCTTCTCGCTGCCGCAGGACTTGCCGCCAAGCAGAAGCACGATGCCCAGTAAGGCGCCGACCAGGAAGATGACGAAACGTTCGCGCTGACCCATGCCTGACATCAGCGAAGGAAGCCCGCCGGGGCAAGGAGAAGCCTCCGGGGTGTCGTTTGGCGTTGGAAAATCGCCGGCGGACGCCAAAACAGCCTCATGCTTCAGGCCACCGTCGAGACCCGCGTCCGCTTCGCCGAGACCGATGCGATGGGCGTCACCTACCACGGCAACTACCTGCCTTGGTTCGAGATGGCCCGCGTTGCCCTGCTCGACCAGCTCGGCACCCCTTATCGTCAGCTCGAGCAGGAAGGCTTTCTGCTGCCCGTCCTAGAGACCGGACTGACCTACCATCGTCCTTCCCGCTTCGACGACCGCGTGCGCATCACGGTGACCTTGGCCGAAAAGCCCAAGGCACGCCTGAAACTGAGCTACAAAGTCGAACGCGACGGCGAACTGCTGGTCGAAGGCTTCACCCACCACGCCTTCGTCAACCGCGAGTTCAAGCCCGTGCGGCCGCCCGACAACGTCGAGGCCGCCATGCGCCAAGCCTTCGGAGCCTGATTTCATGAAGATCGCCGCCGCCCCGCTCGGACCTTTCGAGACCAACGCCTACCTGATCGTCTCCGAGAACGGCAAGGACTGCTGCGTCATCGACGCCCCGAAGGCCGCCGGCCCGCTCCTGCTGGCGGAGATCAAGAAGCAAGGCCTCAACCTGACGCACCTGCTCATCACGCATGGCCACTGGGACCACATGTGCGATGGGCGCTATTTCGCCGACGCCGGCGCCAAGGTCATCGCGCACAAAGACGACCAACAGCTCATCGAAAACATCGAGGCCTATCGGAATCGTTACCAGTCGATGATCCCGTCGCTCTCCGACGACGACTTCCGCTCGGTGAAGGTCGACCGCTGGGTGGATGATGGCGACGTCGTCGAGACCTGCGGCTACAAGTTCGAGATCCGCCACGTCCCCGGCCACTGCCCAGGCAGCATCCTCTTCTACGCCGCCGACCATAAGATCGCCTTCACCGGCGACGCCATCTTCAAGGGCTCCGTCGGGCGCACCGACCTCCCCAACGGCGACTGGAACCAGCTCCTGAACTCGATCCGCCAGCGCATCTATACCTTGCCCGACGACGTCGTGCTTCTGCCGGGCCACGGCGGCCAAACTTCGGTCGGCGTCGAGAAGAAGACCAATCCGTACGCCAAGCCCTGAGCCGCGTGCCTTCGCCCTGCCCTTTCCTGCCGTCCTGCGGTCGCCCGCTCTCGTGGCGCGACCTCAACGCCTTGAGGGACGACCAGGGGCCGGAACTCTACCGCCTCTGTCTGGAATATGGTCAGCAGCTCTGGCTGGACGACCTTCCCGCACGGGCTCTGCTCGCCCTCGACCGGGCGCTTTATTGCGACGTCCCTGACGGCACCGAAGTCTTGCACGAATATCCCATGCCCTACCAGGCCGTCGGCTGGATGGTGAAGCAGCCCAGTGACAACTTCGCCGGCAATGCCCGCGTGCATTACCAACACCTCGCGGACCGGGTGCGCGGCGAACGAGCAGACCTCAAAAAGTGGCGCGCCTGGGCGGCCTGGGCGGTCACGCGTCACTCGCGTCCAGACCTCCTCGGCGACCCCAAGCACATCGTCACCGAGCCGACGCACGCGGAGATCGAAGCCGGCCTCCGTGCCCATGGTGTCAGCGGCGAGATCGCCGAATGGCGTCGCGCCCTCGCCGACTGAGCCCTCCTGCTATTTCGACATGGATCTCCACGCTGACCATTCCCTCCGCATCGTCGTCGATGCGACCGACCTGTACGCAGGCCAACCGGGGGAACGTCCGTTGGAACAGCGAATCGTCCCAGCCGAGAGCCGGATCAGCCTTCGCTCGCTGCAGGCAGGTGAGTCGATGACTCATGACGGCGCGAAACTATTGGAGATACTCGTCGTGCGCGGCCAGCTGAGCCTCAACGGCGAAGCGCTCGGTCCGGCTTCCTACGTCCGCCTATCCCCCGGAGTATCCGTCACGTTCACTTCGACCGAAGCCAGCATGGTGTACCTGAACGAACGCACGCGTTCAGAGCCGGAAACGGACTCATACGCCCTCCGCGGCGCGGACTTGGACTGGCGCCAAGGCATGGTCCCGGGACTCAAGGTCACCTCATTGCACCAAGGCCTGACCAAGCACACCGCCTTGGTGCGCTGGGCGCCCGAGACCCGTTTTAATCCGCATACCCATGTCGGTGGCGAAGAAATCCTGGTCCTTGAGGGCGTCTTCCGCGACGAACATGGCAGTTATCCGGCCGGCACGTGGATCCGCAGCCCGCACATGAGCAACCACCGGCCTTTCACCGGCCCGGAAGGTGCGACCATCCTTGTCAAAGTCGGCCACCTCGACGTGGCCTAGGCCGTCACTTCGTCACGTCGAGGATCTCCGCCTCGAGCGAGGTCGTGCGACCACCGGCGCCGCCCAGGAGCGTCTTCGCGCCCGGCTTCACCGTGATCGTCGTATTCGTACGCGAGACCGCGACCTGCGGAGTAGGCGCATCCAGGATGACCGCTTTGTGCAGCACCAGTTCGACGGACTGACCGAGGCGGCTCAGCGTCAGCGCCTCGCGTTTCTCGTCGTAGGCACGCAACGTCCAGCCATCGATGCGGCGGCCCAAAGGGACCCACTGACGCTTGCCCGCAGAGTCCTCGATCGAGAACAGCTTGTCCTTCGTCAGCACGCCATGGAAGAACGGCAGATTGCTCTTGGCGCGGGGAGCGGGCTCCGCCTCTTTGGTCGCGGGGGTAGTAGCTGGCGCAGGCGGGGCTTCGCGGGACTCCGTCACCGTCTCAAGCGTCAGCGTGCCGTCCTTATTGACCTTCGGTGTCACCGTGAAAACCACGCCTTCCTCGGCGGAACCTACGCGAATCGTCGTCTGCTTACCGTCGACCGTGATGACCGTAGGTTCGGCGTAGACCTCCGGTTTGCCGTCCTTGTCCGGGCGCGTGAACGTCGCCTTCACCTTCAGGTGGGTCGGCACCGCCTCTTCCGCGGCGAAGGCCGTCAGGGCCAATAAGACGAGGAGAGCGGCGCGTGACATCGCTCAACGGGCCACCGGCGTGGCGGAAACCGTCGCGCTGACCGAAACTTCCAGACCGCCGACGCCGGGGACCTTGGCGATCTCGCCCGGGCGGACGGTGACGACCGTGTTAAGTTCGCTGGCAGAAGCCTCGATCGAGGACTTGTAGAGGCGCAGCTCCTGGTGCGTCGTGCCTTGGCCGACGATGAGCATCTCCTTCTCCTTGTCGTAGGACTCGAGGGTCCAGCCATCGACGGTGGCGCCGAGCTTGTACCAGCGGCGACCGCCCTTGCTGTCCTGGATCGAGAAGAGCCCTTCGGCGGCAAGCACCGAGCAGAAGGTGAGTGTGCCGTCATAAGCCTTCGAATCCCGCTTACGCTCGCGACCCGCTTGCTTCGGATCGACCGGCTCGGGCTTATTGGTGATGACGACGCGCAGGGAGATGGTCACCGTGCCGTCGGGCTGCGCGGTGGGCGCGATCACCAGTTCCATACCGCCTTGGGGCTGACCTTTCGGGTCCTTGGGGTCGGGACGACCGGCGACGGAGACGCGGGCTTCGTAGCCGGAGATCACGGAGACGGAGGGAGCCGACAGGATGTCCGACTTGCCGGTCTTCGGGTCGAGATGGGAGACGGAGGTGCGCACGAGGACCGTGGGCCGAGGCGCGGGCGGGGCCGGCGTGGGGACCTGGGCGCCGAGGGAGACGGCCAGGAAGGAGCCTAAGGCGAGCAGGAGGTGACGGGGAGCCATGGGGGTCGGCATAGTTCTATTTCCCTTATACCCCATCGCGAGGCAAAAGGTTGCACCCAGGACCGCCGAAACCTCAGAGACGCTTGAAGATCAGCGAGGCGTTATGTCCGCCGAAGCCGAGGTTGTTCGAGATCGCGACGTCCACCTTGCGGGCCTTCGCGACGTTCGGCGTGTAGTCGAGGTCGCAATCAGGGTCCGGATTCTCGTAGTTGATGGTCGGCGGAATCATGCCCGTGTGGATGGCCATGACGCACGCGGCCGCCTCGACGCCGCCGGCAGCACCCAGGAGGTGACCGGTCATCGACTTGGTCGAGGAGATGGAGATCTTGGGGGCGAGGTCGCCGAAGCAGCGCTTGATCGCAAGGGTCTCGCAACGGTCATTGATCGGGGTCGAGGTGCCGTGGGCATTGATGTAGCCCACTTCAGACTTCTCGATGCCGGCCTCGGCGAGGGCGCGATTGAGGCAGAGCGCGAGGCCCTTCCCTTCCTGGTCCTGACCGGTGATATGATAGGCGTCGCAGGTGGCTCCGTAGCCGGCGAGTTCGCAATAGATGCGGGCACCGCGGGCTTGGGCGTGCTCGAGGGATTCGATGACGAGGACACCGGCGCCTTCGCCCATGACGAAGCCATCGCGCAGCTTGTCGAACGGACGGGAAGCCTTCTCCGGCGTGTCGTTGAAGTCGGTCGACATCGCCTTCATGTTGCAGAAGCCGGCGTAACCGAGACGCGTGATGGCGGCTTCGGAGCCACCGGAAAGCATGATGTCGGCGTGGCCGTCGCGGATGTGACGGAGGGCTTCGCCGAGGGCATGGGAGCCGGAGGCGCAGGCCGAGACGACGCCGAAGTTGACGGACTTCGCCTGGAACTCGATGGCCACGACGCCGGAGGCGATGTTGGCGATGAGCGAGGGAATCGTGAAGGGCGAGACGCGGGACGGGCCGCGCTCGATGAGGACGCGGGCCTGGTTCTCGATGGTCTCCATGCCGCCGATGCCGGAACCGATGATCACGCCGAAACGTTCGGAATCGAGCTTCGTGACGTCGACGTTGGCGTCCTGGATGGCCAAGCGGGAAGCGGCGACGGCGTACTGCGTATAGCGGTCGTTTCGCTTGGCTTCCTTGCCATCCATGTACTTGGACGGATCGAAATCACGCACTTCGGCGCCGACCTTGGACGGGAAGTCGGTGGGGTCGAAGCGGGTGACGCGCGAAATGCCAGAACGACCCTTGATGAGGGCGTCCCAGAAGGTCGCGTTATCATGGCCGAGGGCCGTCAGCGAGCCGATGCCCGTGACGACTACCCGGCGAGATTTGCGGTCGGAGCTCAAAGGGGCGGGCCTACGAGGAAAGCCCGGTCTGATTACTTAGTGGCGTGGACCTTGATGTGCTCGATCGCATCACCAAGGGTCTTGATGCCGGCAGCCTTGTCTTCCGGGATCGTGATGCCGAACTCGTCTTCAAAAGCCATGATGATCTCGACGAGGTCAAGGGAGTCAGCCTTCAGGTCGCCCTGGAAGCTGGCCGTGGGGGTCAGCTGGTCAGGGGTGACGGAGAGTTGCTTGACGATGATGTCCTTGACGCGCTGTTCGATGTTTTCGGGCATAATAAATGGGTGTTTTGTTAGGTTTTGGGGTGTCAGATAGCCATTCCTCCGTCAATCGAAAAGACCTGACCGGTGATGTAGCCCCCCTCTTCGGAGGCCAGATAGTCGACCATGGCGGCGATGTCATTGACTGAGCCAAATCGTCCCAGAGGGATGACGCTGAGGATCTTCTGCTTCACCTCTTCGGAAAGTTCGCCCGTCATGTCGGTGGTGATGAAGCCAGGAGCGACGGCGTTGGCGGTGATGGAGCGACCGGAGAGCTCGCGGGCGAGCGTCATGGTAAGACCGTGGAGGCCAGCCTTGGCTGCGGCGTAGTTGGCCTGACCGGCATTACCCTGCACGCCGGTGACGGAGGAGATGCTGATGATGCGACCCCAGCGCTTCTTGGTCATCGGACGCACGAGACCCTTGGTCCAGTAGAAGGCGGAGGAAAGATTGGTGGAGATCACGTCGTTCCAATCCTGATCCGACATCGCCATGACAAGTTTGTCGCGGGTGATGCCGGCGTTGTTGACGAGGATTTCGACGGCGCCGAATTCGGCGTTGATCTGCTCGCAGGCCTTGGCGACCGCGGCGGCATCCGAGACATCGACCTGAAAGGCCTTCGCTTTTTGACCCTTGGCGATGATGTCGTTGGCCACCTGCACGCAGGTCTCGGACTTCGACACGCAAAGGACGGTGTGACCGTGGGAAGCGAGCCGTTCCGCGATGGCCTTGCCGATGCCGCGACCGGCTCCGGTGACGAGGGCGACGCGAGGAGAGTGCGTGAGATGCATCGGAAGTTTTTGTGCAAGGAAACAGGGCTTCTGGCAAGTGGCTAATGCCCCGCCGAAAACGCCCTGCCCCGCCCTTGGCGTTCAGTACACGTCGCGCTGGTAGCGGCCGTCCTTCTTGAACTGCTTCACCCAATCCACGGCGGCCTCGGGCGTCATGCCACCCTGCTCGGCCACGATCGCGTGTAGCGCTGCGTCGACGTCCTTGGCCATGCGCTTGGCGTCGCCGCAGACGTAGAAATAAGCACCCTGTTGAATCCACTTCCAGAGCTCGGCGGCGTTCTCGCGCATGCGGTCCTGCACGTACACTTTGGCGGCTTGGTCGCGAGAGAAAGCAGTGTCGAG
>CAIXQT010000338.1 GCA_903921665.1 uncultured Opitutia bacterium | reverse complement strand
GGACACGATCGAGCCGTCGACCGCGATGACGAACACGTGGTCGCGGAACATCGGGACATACCGGAGGATTCCCCGGAGGTCGGTCGGCTTCATGGCGCGCTCACGCTGGCTGGACATGCTCAATCCTTATGGACTCCCCGGCGGGCGGGGCAATACTGATGACGCATGCCGAAGCCGCCCCGAGTCCGCCGTGAGACGGTGCCGCCCGACCTCCGGGAGCCGGTGGACGCCTTCCTGGCCCACCAGTCGCTCGAACGCGGCGCCGCGAAGCTGACGACGGAGGCCTATGAGTCCGACTTGGTCCGCTTCGCCGCCCACTGCGGCCGCGCCGGCCGCACGAACTGGACGGAGGTCTCGCTCGCCGACGTGGATTCCTGGACGCGCGCGCTCGATCGCAAGGGCCACGCCGCCGCTTCGCTGGCCCGCCGGCTCTCGGCGGTCCGTTCCTTCTCCGCCTACCTCGTGCGCAGCGGCCTGCGGCGCGACGACTTCACGGAACTCGCCCGCGGCCCCAAGCTCCGCCGTAAGCTCCCGGGCATGATCAGCGCCGCGGAAGCCGCCAAGGTGGTCTCGGCGCCCGATACGGGTACGCCGCAGGGCCTGCGCGACCGCGCGATGCTGGAGATGATGTATGGCTCAGGTCTGCGCATCTCCGAACTCTGTTCGCTCGAGATCCAAGCCGTCGACGCCGACTCCGCCCTCGTGCGTGTCACGGGCAAGGGCTCGAAGGATCGCGTCGTGCCCGTCGGTGAGACCGCGTTGGTCGCGTTGCAGGCCTACCTCAAGGCCGGCCGGCCCAAGCTCGTGCGTCCGAAGACCGGCAGCGCGCTTTTCCTGAGCGCCCGCGGCGTCGCGATCTCCCGCAAGACTTTCTGGTTAGGCGTGAAACAGGCGGCCCAGCGCGCCGGCGTCTCCGTGCCGGTCAAGCCGCACCTGTTGCGTCACGCCTTCGCGACGCACCTGCTCGAAGGCGGCGCGGACCTGCGTTCGATCCAGGAGATGCTTGGCCATGCCGACATCGCCACGACGCAGATCTATACGTCGGTCGATCGCACGGCCTTGTCGGACGCCCACCGTCGCCACCACCCGCGCGGGCGGGGCAAGGGGCGTTAGCGTCCGAACAGGACGAAGAGCCCGCCGAGGACCGAGGCCGCGGTGAGCACGCCGATCAGGAAGCGGGAGCCGAACGGGATTTCGAGCGGGGCGAGTTCCTCGTTGTCGTCGGTCGGACGCACGACCGCTTCGCGGAGGATCGAGAAGTAGTAATGGATGCTGATCGCGACGCCGATGAGGGCGGCGCCTAGCACCCACCAGAGCTTGGCGGAGACGAGGAGCGTCAGCACGAGCAGCTTGGCGATGAAGCCCACGGAGGGCGGGACGCCGGCGAGCGAGCCGATGCCGAAGCCGAGCGAGCTGGCGAGGAGCGGTGAGCGGCGGAGCAGGCCGCGGAGCGCGAGCTGCGGGCGGCGATGGTCTTCGACGGCCGGCAGCGATACGAGCGCCTGGGAGGTGAGGAAGGTGCCGATGACGTAGGCGAGGAGGTAGATGACGATGACCTGTTCGACGTCGTAGCCGAAGGCGTTCGCGCCGGGCAGGACGAGCGCGACCGTGACGGCGGCGAGGATGAAGCCGGCGTGCGAGACTCCCGAGAGCGCGAGCGTGCGCTTGACGTCGGTCGTGGCGAGGGCGCCGAGGTTGCCGACGAGCAGCGTCAGGACGGCGACGGCGGCGAGGAGCGGGGCGAGCTTCACGGCGAGCGGGGCGAACGGTCCGGTGGCCAGGAGTACGAGGGTGAATGCGCCGGCGGCCTTGGAGGCCGTGCCGAGGAAGGCGGTCGTCGGCGTCGGGGCGCCCTGATAGACGTCAGGAATCCAGGCGTGGAACGGGAAGGCGCCGAGCTTGAAGGCGACGCCGCCGAGGATCAGGGCGATGCCGGTGAGCGTCAGGGGCGAGACCGTGTGCGCGACCGACTGGGCGGCGAGCGCCTTGCCGATCTGGGTGAAGTTGAGCGAGTCGGTCACGCCGGGGACCGCGCCGAGCGCGCCGTAGACGAGCACGATGCCCATGAGGAGCAGGGCCGAACTGAGGCCGCCCGCGACGAGGTATTTCACGCCGGCTTCGAGCGAGGCTTCGCTGCGGCGCAGGTAACCGACGAGGACGTAGAGGCCGACGGCCGCCGTCTCGAGCGAGAGGAAGAACGTGACGAAGTGGTTCGACTGCGCGAGGAGCATGAACGCGGCGGTCACGACCAGCAGCACATGGTGGTAGTCGGCCACGGCCGCGTCGCGGTCGCGCAGGAAACCTTCGGCCAGGAAGCTCGTCAGCAGGGCCGACAGCAGGAAGACCATGCGCACGCCATCGGTCGGCAGGTTCTGGCGGAGCAGGCCCGCGAACGAAGCGACGTCGGCGGCCTGCACCCAAGGGCCGGCGGTGAGCGCCATCCAGGCGACCAGGAGCAAGCCCGCGCGGGCGGTGGCCGGGATCAGGAAGCGTAGGGTCTTGGGCAGGAACATCGCCTGCAACAGGCAGAGGAGCGAGATGCCGGCGACGGCGAGCTCAGGCAGGATGGTCAGCCAGTCGGCCGGGCGCGGGGCCAGGACCTTGAAGGCCGGATCGATATCGGCGAGGAAAGGAATCATCGGACGGAAAGCTTAGCGCTTGGCAGGGGCGGCGGGGGCGGCCTTGGCGGGCGCCTTGGCGTTATGCTGCGAGTAGGTGGTGACGCCGGCGGCGACAGGGTTCACGGACTTGGTGATGAGCGAGGGCACGAAGCCGATCGTCAGCGAAGCGCCGAGCAAGATGAACGCCGCGAAGCGCTCGGCCCAGCCGAGGTCGCCGAACGGAGCGGAAGCGAAACGCTTCTCGAGCGCCTCGGAGGCCGGGCCGAAGAAAGTCGAGGCCACCGCGCGGAGCGCGTAGGCGGCGGAGATGACGACGGTCGAGGCGACGAGCGCCTGCAGCCAGAGAGGCTGGGCGCGCAGGGCGAGGAAGATGCCGACTTCGCCCCAGAAGTTGCCGAAGCCAGGGAGGCCGATCGAAGCCATCGTGGCGGCGATGAACAGCGCGGCCAGCACCGGCGTGCGCGTGGCGAGGCCGCCCAGTTCGTCGAGGCGGTAGGTGCCGGCGCGGGCCCGGACGGCGTTGGCGAGGAGGAAGAGGGCGGCGCAGGAGAGGCCGTGCGCGACCATGAGGAAGGCGGCGGCGTCGAGGCCGTCGGCTTTGCCGGAGACGCCGCAGACCCAGATGCCGAGGAAGATCGGACCCATGTGGGCGACGGAACTCCAGGAGAGCAGCTGCTTGAGGTCGCGTTGCGCGAGGCAGATCAGGCCGATGAGCAGGACATTGGCGACGGCGAACCAGAGGAACCAGGTGCCGAGCGATCCGCCGGTGATGTCGAGGCTGCTGAGGCCGAGCAGGATGATGCCGTAGAGGCCGAACTTCTTGAGGGCGCCGGCATGCAGCATCGAGACCGGGGTAGGGGCGGCGGAGTAACCGGGCGCGGCCCAGGAGTGGAAGGGGAAGAGCGAGGCGAGCGTGCCGAGGCCGAAGAGCACCAGCGCGCCGGTGGCGGCGGGGAGCTGCTGGGCGTTCTGGAGGCCGTCGGCCACTTTCACGAACGTGGCTCCGCCGATATCCACGCCCGAGACGTCGATGGCGATGAGGATGCCCGCGAGGGACGCCATGGCGCCGGCGGTCAGGTAGATCGCCATCTGCATGGCGGCCGGACGACGGCCTTCGCCGCCCCAGAAGAGCGTGAGGATGAACGTCGGGATCAGCGCGAACTCGTGGAAGAAGTAGAAACCGACGAGATGGTTGGTGCCGAACACGCCGAGCGTGCCGCCGAGCATGAAGAGGATCAGGCCGAGGTAGGTGTTACGTCCTTCCACTTCCTGCGTGAGCGCCTTGATGCCCGCGGCGAGGCCGACGAGCGAGGTCATCGCGAGAAGCGGCGCGCTGAGTCCGTTGAGCGCGAAGCCGAAGCCCCAGAAGCCTTCGGATTGAAACTGCTGCCCCGTCGTGCTCGGGTTGGACCACAGGATGAGGAGCCAAGGGCCGAGGACGGCCGGGATAGCGAAGCCGCCGAAGGCGAAGCCCGAGGCGAAGCTGCGTGGGAGGTCGCGGCCGGCGAGCAGGATCAGGCCGACGATGATCGGGGCCGTGATGGCGAGCGCGAGGAGCGTGGCAGGGAAAGTATCCATGAAATCAGCGGGCGATGAGGAACCAGGCCAGGAAGAGGGAACCGAGGACGATCCAGAGCGCGTAAGCGCGCGTCTGGCCGCGGTGGAAGGAGCGGCCGGTCAGGTAACCCAGCACGGCGGGGACGCCGGCGCCGATCCAGCGGACGGCGACGCCGTTGATGAGCAGCAGGTCGAGGAAGGCGATGAACTCGGCGAGGCGACGCTGCACGGCGTCGACGTACCAGCGGTACAGTCCGTCCATCCAGCGGTGCTCGAGGACATGGTAGACGCGAGGCGAGATGACCTGCAGGGCGTCGGCGCCGCGGACGGTGCCGTAGAACTTCAGCGCACCGAAGAAGCCGACGGCGAGCGAGATCAGGCCGACGATGGTCGACGGGGCGTCGAGGTGGAAGGCGATTTCGCCGAGGGCCTTGCCGATCGGCTGGAGCGAACCCGCGGGGATGATCGCGTGGGCGAGGAAGCCGCCGGCGACGGAGTAGACGAGGCCGAGCACGACGAGCGGCAGGGTCATGGTCCAAGGAGACTCATGGGCGTGCGCGGCTTCTTCGGAGTTGGCTTCGCCGAGGAAGACCAGGCGGATCATGCGGCCGCTGTAGAGGCACGTCGCGAGGGCGGCGAGGGACAGGAAGGCGAAGATCGCGAGGTGGCCGCCGTGGAACGCCGCCTCGATGATGGCGTCCTTGGAATACCAGCCGGCGAGGAAAGGCACGGCGCAGTTCGAGAGCGTGGCGGCGATGAACGTCGCGGCGGTGAGGGGCATCTTCTTCAGCAGGCCGCCCATCTTGAGCATGTCCTGCTCGTGGTGGCAGCCGTGGATGACGGAGCCGGCGCCGAGGAACAGCGTGGCCTTGAAGAACGCGTGCATCGCCATGTGCATCAGCGCGAGCTCGGGATGACCGAGGCCGATCGCGCAGCCCATGATGCCGAGGTGCGCGAGGGTCGAGTAGGCGAGGGACTTCTTGATGTCCGTCTGCGCGAGGGCGCACAGGCCGGCGAGCGCGGCCATGCTGGCGCCGGAGATCGCGATGAAGTGGAGCACCTCGGGGGCGAGCAGGAAGCTCACGCGGGCCATGAAGTAGACGCCGGCGGCCACCATCGTCGCGGCGTGGATGAGCGCGGAGACGGGCGTTGGGCCGGCCATCGCGTCCGTGAGCCAGACATGGAGCGGGAACTGGGCGGACTTGCCGAGGAAGCCGCACATGAGCAGCGCGCCGACGGCGACGGGGATGGCCTTGGCGCCGGCCGCGTGGTCCTTGAGTGCGGTGAAGTCGAGCGTGCCGTAGAGCGACAGGCACATCGCGATGCCGAGGATGAAGCCGAGGTCGCCGACGCGGTTGACGATGAACGCCTTCTTCGAGGCGGCGGCGGCGTAGTCCTTGTCGAAGTAGTGGGCGATCAGCATGTACGAGCTGAAGCCCACGAGCTCCCAGAAGATGAACGTCATGAGCAGGTTGTCGGCGACGACGATGCCCAGGATGGAGAACATGAAGATCGAGAGGCCGGCGAAGAAACGGCCGCGGGCCGCGTCTTCCTTCATGTAGCCGACGGAGAAGAGGTGGATCCACGCGGCGACGAACGACACCACGAAGAGCATCAGGCGCGCGTTGGCGTCGATGAGGTAGCCGAAACCGAGGCTGATGCCGCCGAACTTGGCGAGTTCGACGTGCCAGGTGACGTCCGCGGTGCCGGCCGTGAGCAGCTTCAGCGAAAGGCCGGCGATGATGAAGGCGGTCGCGGTGGAGAGCCATGCGGCGAGGCCGCCGGCGCGGCGCAGGAACAGCGCGGAGAGCGCGGCGGCTCCCAGCGGCAGGAACAGGATCCAGTGGACCAGGGACGAAAGGTCGGAAGGCATCGGAAAAGGCTTAGTCGCGGAGGGTGGTGAGCGCGTCGGACTGCACGGTGCCGCGCTTGCGGAACAGGGCGACGATGAGCGCGAGGCCGACGGCGACCTCGGCGGCCGCGACGGTGATGACGAAGAAGACGAGGACGGCGCCGTCCATGGTGCGGTTGAAACGCGAGAAGGCGACGAGCGCGAGCGTGGCGGCGGCGAGCATGAGCTCGAGGCACATGTAGACG
>CAIXQT010000337.1 GCA_903921665.1 uncultured Opitutia bacterium | reverse complement strand
TGGAAGCATGGCCGCACCACCGCTCAGCCCTTGGAGGAAGTTATACTGGAGGCTAGCCGCCCTTTATCACCGTCACTGGCGCAAGGATGAGTTCCTGGCCCAGCATCGCCTCTGGCTGGCGGCGGAGGGGGATCGCACGCTGCGCCTCGATTATCCTCTGGGGCCGGATTCGACCGTCTTTGACGTCGGCGGGTATCAGGGAGATTTCGCAGCCCAGATGCGCCAGCGCTACGGCTGTCAGGTCCGTCTTTTCGAACCGGTGGCCCGTTTCCATCGCCATTGCGTCGAGCGCTTCGCCGCCGATCCCGCGGTCTTTTGCCACCCTTTTGGACTGGGGGATAAAGAGGAGGAACTGGAAATGCGCGACGACTCCGATGCTTCCGGCGCCTTCAATCCCGCCTCGGTCGGCAAGCCGGTCGAGAAGGTGCGCGTCCGGCCTTTTGACGTCGTCTTCGCGGAGTCCGGCGCGGGCCGGGTCGACTTGCTCAAGGTGAACATCGAGGGCGGCGAATTCGCCCTGCTGGAACACCTGATCGCCACCGGGCTGATCAACGACGTCGTCCACCTGCAGGTGCAGTTCCATGACTTCTTTCCTGCCGCCGCCCCCCGCCGTGAGCGTCTTCGGCAGCTGCTGGGACGCACGCATGTCGAGCAGTGGAATTTCCCGTTTATCTGGGAGAGCTGGAAGCGCCGCCGTACCGGTGATGGCGCCTTGCTGCATACTATCGGCGATAGCCATGGCGGCGGCATCCCTGGTCTCGTCGGAGCTTTCGACCTCGTCGGCGGCGTCACGCACCATCATCTCGGCCCCCGGCTGATGCACAGCGTCGGTCGCGACGGCCTCGACTTGCGCGCTTACGGCATCGCGGATGGCGACACGGTCATCTGTTGCTTCGGCGAGATTGATTGCCGCTGCCATGTCCATAAATTCGGTCCGGATTACCGGCGCACAATCGCGGCCACCGTCGAGCAATACGTGCAGGCTTTGCGCGTCAATCTCGAGTACCTGCCGCGGCTCCGGCTCTGCCTATACAGCGTCCCTCCGCCGATCCGCAAGGCGGGCAAGCTCGAGAACCCGGAATACCCCTACCTGGGTTCGGACGAGGAACGGCGTGCCTACGTGACCTGCATGAACGAACTCCTGGCCGAGCAGTGCCAACGCCACGGACTGGTCTTCGTCGACGTCGCCCGGGAATACGCGGACAATCAAGGCTTCCTGCGCGACGCCCAGAGCGACGGCAACGTCCACATCGTTGACCCCGAGCCGCTCCGCCGCTTCCTCGACCTTCATCTTCGCTGACCATGTCCCTTCGTCGTATCCTGGACCGTTATTTCCCCGACCGTATCACTCGCCGCGAATATGCCGAGTGGGCGACAAGTGGCTTCGCCGCCCCGAGTCCGCCTCACGTGAAGCGGGCGACGCTGCTCCGCCTCGGCCTGCCGGAAGCCACCTGGGTGGAGACCGGTACCTTCATGGGCGATACGACCGCGCTGCTGGCCCTTCGCGCCAGGCGCGTCCACAGCATCGAGCCCGAGCCGAAACTATGCGCCCGTGCTCGGGGGCGTTTCGCCAAGACGCCGAACGTCGAGATCCATGGCGGGCTCAGCGAGGAGATTCTCCCGATTCTCCTGGCCCGACTCGAAGGCGATGTCTGCTTCTGGCTCGACGGCCATTATTCCGCCGGCGTGACCTTCAAGGGCCCGAAGGATACCCCCATCGCGGAAGAACTCGCCGCTATCGAGGCCGCCGCTCCTCGCTTAGGTCGGCTGGTCGTGCTCGTCGACGACGTGCGCTGCTTCGACCCGTCGCGGCCGGAATTCGCCGATTATCCGCCAAAGGCTTTCCTGATTGCGTGGGCTGAACGTCTAGGCCTCGCCTGGCACATCGAGCAGGATATCTTCGTCGCCCGCCGGTGAGGACCACGCCTTGATCATCAAGCTTTCCACGAACTACGAACACCCGTTCACCCGGCAGGCCCCCGGCGGCCGCGCGGCGTGGAAGGACGCCACGTTCGTGATCAACGCAGAGGTCGCCGAGTGCGACGCCTGGGTCGTCCACGAGGGAATTACCCAACCTGAAACCACGCGTTGCCCAGCCGGCCGAGTCTTCCTGCTCACGGGCGAACCTCCGGACATCAAGTCCTACGACCCCACATGGCTCGCTTCGTTCGCGCATGTGGTCACCTGCCATCTCGACTTGCCGCACCCGGCCGTGATCGCGGGTCAGACCGCCTTGCCGTGGCTCGTGGGTCGTAGTTACGACGAGCTGACGGTCGCCTTCCCGGAAAAGACCGCCGACCACTCCGTCATCTGCAGCGACAAGGCCATGGTGGACGGACATCGCCGCCGGCTTCGTTTCGTGGAGCAGTTACTCGAGCTCTCGCCCATGCCGCGCTTCGGCCGAGGATTCCGCGACCTGCCCGATAAATGGGACGGTCTGGCGCCGTTCCGCTATTCGGTCGCGATCGAGAATAGCCAGCACGACCACTATTGGACCGAGAAGATCGCGGACTGCTTCCTCGCAGGCACCGTGCCCATCTATTGGGGGGCGCCAAATATCCGGGACTACTTCCCGGCCGACGCGATGCTCGTCATCGATACGCTCGATCCAGTCGAAGTCGCCCGAATCATCAAGGACGAGGCCACGCCCGAAGGTTACGCTCGCCGCCTTCCCGCCTTGCGTGAGGCCAAACGCCTCGTGCTTGAGGAGTATAATCTCTTTGAAGTCGCCTATCAGACGGCCAAGGCCGGGCAGACCGGCGTACCGGCCGTCCCGATCACATTAAGCCCCGAGCGTCGTTCCCGCTCTTACGGTTGGTATCAGCGGATCAGGAGGGTGTTTAGCTGAACCTGCTCAGCGCTTAGCGCTAAGCTTCTGTAGCTTCGGGTCACTCCCAAGGGGTAGCTCCACGGGTGTGCCGCCGTTTTGTGCCGACTGATAGATGGCCAGGATGAGCTCGACGGCTTTGCGGCCTTCGGCGCCGTTGACAGCGGGCTGCTTGCCGGCGCGGATGGCGGCGACGGCTTCTTCGAGATTGGCGCGATGCCAGGCATGGCCGATTGCCTTGGGGTCGTTGGCGCCCGCGCCGCCGCCTTCGGTGGCTGGGGCAATAACCGCGGCGTCGGAGGGCAGGGACTTTTCGAATTCGAAGGCGGTGAGCTTGTCGTCGCGAAGCACGGCGGCGCCGGTCGTACCATGGATGCGGATCTCAGCAGGAAAGCCCGTCGCGGACCAACAGGCCGTCGAGCTGGCCAGCGTGGCGCGGCACCCGTTGGCGAACTCGATCCAGCCCATGGCGATATCTTCGACCTCGATGCCATCATGGGCGACGAGCCCCGCGGTAGCGGACACGCGCTTGGGTGCACCGAGAAACCAGAGAAGCAGGTCGATGGTGTGGATGCCTTGGTTCATGGCGGCGCCGCCGCCGTCGAGCGCGAACGTGCCGCGCCAAGCGGCGGAATCATAATAGGCCTGCGTGCGCCACCAAGGGATGAGCGCGCCGGCGAGGGTCAGCCGGCCGAAGCGGCCGGCTTCGAGCGCGGCCTTAAGCGCGACCGCGCCGGAACCGAAGCGCCGGGGCAAAATACCGGCGACCGTCACGCCAGCCTTCGCGCAGGCGGCGGTGAGTTCGTCGCAGCGGGCGAGGGTGACTTCGAGGGGTTTCTCGACCACGACATGCTTGCCTGCCTTGGCGCAGGCGAGGGCAGGGGCGAGGTGGTCGCCGCTCGGGGTGCAGAGGCAGACGATGTCGACGGCGGGGTTTGCCAGCAGGGCTTCCGGCGTCTCGGCGAAGGTGATGCCATGTTTGGTCGCGAAGTCGCGACCCTTGGCCGGCGAACGGTTATAGGCGGCGACGAGCTTCACGCCGGCGATCTCAGCGAGCGCCTTCGCATGGAACTCGGCGATCATGCCGGTTCCCCAGATGCCGAAACCAAGGGGCCGTTGGGACATAGCTGAGGTTATGAGGTAAACGCCGCTCAGGGAAAGGATGAACCTGACGGCTCAGGCCTCGATGTCACGTACGACGGCCATCAGCAGACCCCAAGTCGTACTGAAAGGAGCGAGGGAGAAGGCACGACGGACCCACCGCCTGGCGAGCTCAGGGCGCCCTTGCCTACGGCATCGACGCGCGTACGGGATTAGGCAGCGTCGGACGAAACGTCCGGCCGGCAGGTTGGCCCGCAGGCCCCAGGTCAGCTCCATGTTCTCTTCTAGCCAGGCGTCGTCGTTGTCCTGGCCGGCGGGCCAGAGGGCGGCCTTGAGGGCTTCGAACCGGAACGCGGCTTCGTCGGCAGGAGCCAGGGCAAGCATCCGGAGGATGCCGGCGTCCATCGGGCGCTCGAGTTCGCGCAGCGGGTCCGGCCGGCCGGCGCGCCTAGCCTGCGCGCAGTGTCGGGCGACGAACGTCGCGAG